>JAUNGR010000029.1 GCA_030524485.1 bacterium
ACTTACATTTAAGAAAGCAATCTTAATCTGCTGACGAATCCAGTCGATTGTGATTCCCTGCTCTCTCTGTGTCAGAGTTTCACCACAGCAGATAATAGGAGTAATGCCATGCTCAAATGCCTTCAAAACCTTTTTGTTTACGGTCTCGTCGGTCTCTGCAAAGTATTCTCTTCTCTCAGAATGTCCGATAATCACATATTTTATACCTGCATCCACGAGCATCTCCGGAGAAATCTCACCGGTATAAGCTCCCTTCTCCTCATAGTACATATTCTCTGCACCAATCTGGATGTTGCTTCCCTTCACTGCCTCCACAGCCGGAATGATGTCAATCGCCGGCACACAGAAAACAACGTCTGCCTCCTCATTTGCCACCAGCGGCTTTAACTCCTCAATCAACTTCACTGCCTGTGTCGGAGTCATATTCATTTTCCAGTTTCCTGCGATAATTTTCTTTCTTGCCATTTTCTCTGCCAACCTTTCTCTTATTGCTTCTAACAAAACGGGGGATGCTGCAAATCGAAGCCTTTACAGCACCCGCCCTCATCTATCTTGTTTTATTTGTCGTTTGCTGCTACAACGCCCGGAAGCTCCTTGCCCTCTAAGAACTCAAGAGAAGCACCGCCACCGGTGGAAATGTGAGTCATCTTGTCACCGAAGCCCAGCTGGTTTACAGCTGCTGCGGAATCTCCGCCTCCGATGATGGTTGTAGCATCGGTCTCTGCCAATGCCTTTGCCACTGCGATGGTACCAGTTGCCAGTGTCGGGTTCTCAAACACTCCCATAGGTCCGTTCCAAACAACAGTCTTTGCAGACTTTACAGCCTCTGCATACAGCTCGCAGGTCTTAGGACCAATGTCCACGCCCTCTTTGTCAGCCGGAATCTCATCTACAGATACATATTCTACCTCTACCGGTGCATCAATCGGGTTCGGGAACTCAGCAATAACGGTGGTATCTACCGGAAGCAGCAGCTTCTTGCCAAGCTTCTCTGCCTTCTCCATCATTTCCTTGCAGTACTCAATCTTGGTATCGTCTACCAGAGACTTACCGATTTCCTTGCCCTGAGCCTTCAGGAAGGTGTATGCCATACCACCGCCAATAATCAGGGTATCGCACTTCTCAAGCAGATTGGAGATTACATTCAGCTTGTCTGCTACCTTTGCACCGCCCAAAATGGCAACGAAAGGACGAACCGGATCGTTCACTGCATTTCCTAAGAAATCAATCTCTTTCTGCATCAGGTAACCAACCACTGCTGTGTCCACATATTTTGTCACACCTACGTTGGAGCAATGTGCTCTGTGAGCGGTACCAAAAGCATCATTTACATATACATCACACAGGGAAGCCAGCTCCTTGCTGAACTCCTCGCCATTCTTGGTCTCCTCCTTGCGGTAGCGAGTGTTCTCCAGAAGAACCACATCGCCGTCCTTCATAGCGGCAACAGCTGCCTTAGCATTCGGACCTACCACCTCTGGGTCTGCTGCAAATTTTACTTCCTGTCCCAACAGCTCAGACAGACGAACGGCAACAGGAGCCAAGGACAGCTCCGGCTTCGGCTCACCCTTCGGCTTTCCTAAATGAGAGCACAAAATCACTTTTCCGCCATCTGCAATCAGCTTCTTGATGGTAGGAAGAGCTGCTACCAGACGGTTCTCGTCTGTGATTTTTCCCTCTTTTAACGGTACATTAAAATCGCAACGAACCAAAACTCGCTTGCCTTTTACATTGATATCATCAATTGATTTCTTATTCAGCATGATAGAAATACCCCTTTCATTGAACATAACAAAAGAGGGTTCGGTCCTCAAAAGACCGGACCCTCTCTGGATCTTTTTGTATAAGCACTTTATAAATAGACATGATTTGCCTACGGCGAATCCGCACTATGCATGAAAGCCGATTGCTCCGTGCTCCGCATGACCGCAATCGCTTGACCATGCTTTCAGAGTCTTTAGTTTAACTCTGCAAAGTACTTAATGGTTCTAACCATCTGGCTGGTGTAGGAGTTCTCGTTGTCATACCAAGAAACAACCTGTACCTGATATAAGTCGTCGCCAACCTTGGAAACCATGGTCTGAGTTGCATCAAACAGAGAACCGAACTTCATACCGATAACATCGGAGGATACGATCTGATCCTCGTTGTAACCGAAGGACTCGGAAGCTGCTGCCTTCATAGCTGCGTTGATGCCCTCTTTTGTCACCTCTGCACCCTTAACAACTGCTGTTAAGATGGTGGTGGAACCAGTCGGAACCGGAACACGCTGTGCAGAACCGATCAATTTGCCGTTCAGCTCCGGAATTACCAGACCGATAGCCTTTGCAGCACCGGTGGAGTTCGGAACGATATTTGCAGCACCTGCTCTTGCTCTTCTTAAATCGCCTTTTCTGTGAGGACCATCCAGAATCATCTGGTCGCCTGTGTAAGCGTGAATGGTGCTCATGATACCAGACTGAATCTCTGCGTAGTCATTCAGAGCCTTTGCCATAGGAGCCAAGCAGTTTGTGGTACAGGAAGCTGCGGAGATGATCTGATCATCAGCAGTCAGAGTATTCTCATTTACGGAGTAAACGATGGTCTTTAAATCATTTCCTGCCGGTGCGGAGATAACAACCTTCTTTGCACCTGCCTCAATGTGTGCCATAGATTTTGCTTTGGAGGTGTAGAAGCCTGTACACTCTAATACAACATCTACGCCAATCTCGCCCCAAGGCAAATCCTTTGCGTCCTTCTCAGCGTAAATCTTGATGGTCTTTCCGTCTACTGTGATGCAGCCCTCGCCTGCCTCTACGGTGTGCTTGCCCTCACCGATGTGGCCGCAGTATCCACCCTGTGCGGTGTCATACTTTAACAGGTTTGCCAGCATCTTCGGATCTGTTAAATCGTTAATTGCAACTACTTCATAACCCTCTGCTCCAAACATCTGTCTGAAAGCCAGACGGCCGATACGTCCAAAACCATTGATTGCTACTTTTACTGCCATGATTTGATTCCTCCTAAAAGAAAAATATGATGATTGTTAAATAATAATCAACCCTGTTTTCATTATACATAAATCTTTCTAAAATAGCAAGCATAAATTATCCAAAAATTTGTCTACAAAGCCTACAGCCTGTCGGGGTTGCCGCAAGACCTCCCTCCGCCGTCTCCTTGAGGGTGGAAGACATCTGGTCTCCAATGCGTTTCATCGCCAAAATGACCTCCTCCGTGGGGATGGCACTGGTGATTCCGGCACAAGCCAATTCACAGGCGGTGAAGGCATTCGCAACCCCCATTGCATTTCTCTTGATACAGGGGACTTCCACCAAACCAGCCACAGGGTCGCAGACCAAACCCAAAATATTCTTGAGGGCTATCGCACAGCTGGTACAAACCATATGAGGAGTTCCCCCCAATACCTCTGTGAGTGCACAGGCTGCCATCGCAGAAGCAGAGCCGCACTCCGCCTGACAGCCACCCTCCGCTCCCGAGATACTTGCATTCTTCGCTATCACCATGCCAACACCGGCCGCAGTGAACAAAGACATAACAATGTCCCTCTCTGGAATCTGTTTCTCCGTCATCACCGAAATCAGAGCGGCTGGAAGAATGCCGCAGGAACCAGCCGTGGGAGCCGCCACGATCTGTCCCATACAGGAATTATACTCCGAAACAGCCAAAGCCATACTCATCGCACTGCCAAATAGGCTGCCAAAATGGTTTCTTCCCTCCTCTACCGCCTTACGCATCTTTGCCGCTGCCCCGCCGCTCAGTCCACTGGCGGAACGCAGATTCTCATCCATTCCCTCCACCACAGAACGCTTCATCACCTGAAAGCTAGCTGCCATGGTCTCATAGACTTCTACCTCGCTCTTGTCCAAACTTTCCGCTTGCTCACAGAGCACAATCTCCGAAATCTTCTTACCGCTGCGTATGGCAGCCTCCACCAGTTCCTCCACGGATTTATATTGTAATTTCATTCCAGCCTCCAGCCTTTCTTTTCTATATTTATTCCACCCGAAGAAGAATGGTATGGATGATATAAGGAAGGGTTTCAATCTGAGAGAGCAAAGACTCCGCAAAGGGGTTGTCCATCTCTATTGACATGATGGCCAGTCCTCCCTTTTCCTTTCGATTGAGCCTAAAATTGCAAATATTGGCACGCTGCTTGGACACAAAGGTTGTCACCTGTGCAATGACTCCCGGAATGTCCTGATGCAGCACAATCAAGGTCGGATTCTGGCCCGTGAAGTACACCTCCATCCCATCAATCTCTGTGACTACAATGTTTCCGCCTCCCACTGAGGAACCCGTAAGCTCTGCCGTCTGTCCGTGGATTCCCGTCAGCGTGATTCTCGCCGTGTTGGGGTGTGCATTCTCAATCTCTCCGGTTTTGAAAATCACTTCCATCCCTCTCTGTCTGGCCAAAGCAAGGCTCTCTCGGATGCGGGTATCCCAAGGGTTCATCTTGAGAATGCCTCCCACCAGAGCCTTATCGGTTCCATGTCCCCGATAGGTTTTTGCAAAGGAGCCATGCAGCAAAATTTCTGCTTTTGCGATGGGTTCCTTCATCAAAAGGGCCGCCATCTTTCCGATTCTCGCCGCCCCCGCTGTGTGAGAGCTGGAAGGTCCAATCATAATGGGTCCCACAATGTCAAATACATTCATCTTGTTTTCCTTTTTCTTTGTGTGTTATTTGCTGCTGCACCGGCTTTCACATACTCTCACAGCTTATGAAGAACCGGCTTTCTGTCCACATATACCGCATAGTAACGGAAGCCACAGTCCTTAAGCAACTCCTGCGTCTGTGCAAAGGCGTAGCCTAAATTCTCGGCATTGTGAGCATCGGAGCCCACCGTGATAAGCTCTCCTCCTAACTGCCGATACCGCTTTAAGATATCCGGATGCGGGTGGGGCTGTCCCAATCCCTTGGCAAACCCTGCGGTATTGCACTCCAAGGCCTTTCCCTTCTCAATCACAATCTTTAAAATTTCGTCAATTGGCTCCCGATAGGCCTCATAGCTATAAAAACGGTTGCGATTGGGACCGTAGCGCACCACATAATCCAAATGTCCCAAACTGTCATAACAGTCCAGTTTCTGACAGTTTTCCAACAATACGTCAAAATATTCCCGATATCCCTCCTCCTCGCTTCTCTTATCAAAAAATTCCGGATAGTAGGGGTCAAGTCCGTGCACAAAGTGCGTGGAACCTATCACATAATCAAAGGAATAGGTGGAAAGCAGTTCCTGAAAATACTTCTTCAAGTGCGGCTGCAGCCCCAGCTCAATTCCAATCCGCAGCTCAATGCGGCCTCGGTATTCCTCCCTCATCTGCTGCATTTCTTTCATATATCTTGGAATATCCAAATTAAAATCAATGGCTCCGCTGTCCACATCATAATCGTGGTGGTCAGTGATACACATCTCCTGCATTCCCAATGCAATGGCTCTCTCTATCTGTCCTCTCACAGGAGCATCCGAATCTCCCGAAAAGCAGGTATGGTTATGGCAGTCTGCTAACATAGTCCACAAAGACCTCCCTTTCTTCTTTGGCTTTTTGCCTCTTTTTCTGCCTTTACTGTACTATGTTTTGGGACAAGTTGCAAGCCCCAACTAGTCCCAAAATCCAGCAGCCTCCCCCCAGTTCAGACAGGCCTTCTCCCATGCCCGAAGGCTCTCTTCGTAGGCCTTACGCAGCCTCTCCCCCCTCTCCTTCACGGCAAGCTCCTCCTGTCCAAGTGCAAAGCACTTCCATTCTTCTTCCTCCTGCTCACAAAGCAAGGCTTCCAACTCCTCCACTCTGCTCTTACAGATTTCCAGCTGTTCGACAGCCGGTCGCAGCAGCCAGTCCTGATAGGCTTCCTCCGAAGAGATTTCTCGCAGCCGGTGTACCTCCGCTTTCGGCACCGCACGAATGCCAGCAAGCAAAGCCTGCTCCTCCGCCTGTATCTGTGCCGCTAGACTCTCTCCCTTTTGCATTTTTTCTCTTCTCTCCACATAGTGCTCATATCCAAAGGGGTAGTAAGAGACCCGTCCCTCCTCAAAGAGCAACACAGCATCCGCCACCTGACTCACAAAATAGCGGTCATGAGACACAAAGAGCATGGTTCCTGTATAGGAGCGAAAGGCAGCCTCCAAGGTCTCCTTAGCCTGCACATCCATGTGATTGGTCGGCTCATCCAAAATCAAAAAATTAGGGCGGCTCTGCAAAAGCTCCGCTAACACCAACCTTGCTCTCTCTCCTCCGGAGAGCTTTGCTATCGACTTTCCAGCAGCCTCACCGCCAAACAGATAGGCTCCTAGAATGCCTCTGCTCTCCTTTTCGCTCAAGCTCGGAAAACGCTCTCCAAAATGCTCCAGAACACTTTGCTTCGAAGAGATTTGTGCGGAAAACTGGTCAAAATATCCTACCACAATTTGATTCCCGAGACTGCAACTGCCAGATAAGAGAGGCAAAATTCCGGCAGCTGTCTTCAAAAAGGTACTCTTTCCCGCTCCGTTTGCCCCTATCAAGGCAATCTTCTGTCCTCTGCGAATCCGCAGGGTCAGTTCTAGGAGGGGCAAGGCCGCATCATAGCCAATCTTTGCATGTTCTGCCTCCAACACCCACTTGCTCCCTAAAATCTCCGGTCTCATCTCACCAGCAAAAAAATGCAGGGCTTCGCTGTGCGGCGGGGACAGTTTGGGCATCCTTGACAGCATCTTTTTCTTGGATCGGGCAAAGGCTGCCTTGGTGGGTTTGTGCTTGAACTTCTCAATCAGAGCCTCCAGCCTACGGATTTCTTCCTGCTGCTGTTCATAAGCCTTTCGCTGCAGTTGGCTTCGTTTGTACTTTTCCTTTCGATAAGCGCTGTAGTTGCCGACATAACGCTCCAGATGACCATCCTCCAGCTCATATACAATCTGTGCCGTCCGGTCCAAAAAGAAACGGTCATGGGAGACCATCACCACCGCTGAGGGGTAGGTCTTTAAGTAACGCTCCAGCCATTCCACTGTCTCCATATCCAGATGATTGGTCGGTTCGTCCAGCAAAAGCAAATCCGGCTTCTCCAAAAGCAGCCGAATAAACGCAATCTTGGTCTGTTCGCCTCCGGAAAAAGAGGCCAAGCTTCTTTTTTTGTCCTCCCTTGCAAAACCAAAGCCCAAAAACAGTCTGTCATACTCCCTCTCGTAGTCAAACCTCTCCCTATCAAAAGCATCTGCACAGGGGCAGGCTGCCAACATTTCCTCCTCGGCTGTCCGATTGAGGTCTGCAAAAACCTGCTGCTGCAAATAGCCCACAGTCAGTCTTCGGGAACAAAAAATCCCCTCTCCCTGTCTTTTATCGTCTCGGTCCAGAGAGAGTTCCCCTGCCAGCAAACGCAGCAAGGTTGTCTTTCCCGCTCCGTTTGCTCCCACAACGGCAATCTTTTCCGTTGCTTTTACCTCAAAATGAATATGGGACAGAATCGAGGTTCCGCCCAACGATACTGTCCCATCTGTAATCCGGTATAACATAAGGATAGATTCTCCTCTTTTTTGCTCTTTTTCACAAGCTCCCTGACAGCTTAAACGGCTGCCACAATGCCTCCATCGTTCGCATATACAGTCGCAACCCCTGCCGTTTGGGTGATCACAATCTGTTTGAACTCTGCCTTCTCGCTCACCATCTGCTTCACCGCCTTGGCACGCTCCAAATTGTTGCAATGTGCAATCACCAAGGTCTTCTCTCTGGTATCTCCAGCCTCCTTAACCAACAACTCTGCCATACGGTTTAGAGCCTTATTGATGCCACGGGCTTGGTCTAACTTGATAATCACCCCATGCTCCGCTCCCATCACCGGCTTGATATTGAGAGCCGTCGCAAAGAAGGCCTGCAATCCATTCAGTCTTCCATTTTTTCTGAGAGTATCCAGAGTCTCCAACACAAAATACGTTTTCATACTTTCTTTGAGCTTTAAAGCTCTCTTACAAATCTCCTCAAAAGGCAGCCCTTCCTCACACCACTCCCGAATGCTGAGAGCCTGCTTTAACTCCCCTGCAGATGCGGAATCCGAACTCATCACAAAGATGTTCTTTGGACCATGCTCCTCCTCGTATAGCTTTTTAGCCAAAAGAGCACAGTTGTAGGTGCCGCTTAAATGCTCCGAGAGTGTGATCACAAAGATATTTTCCTCCTCACACTCGTAAGCCTCCTTAAACTGCTCCGGCGAGGGGCAGGCTGTCTTCGGACACTCACTGCTTGCCTTGACTGCTTTCAAAAATTCGCTTTGATTAAAATTCTCATCGTCAATCACCTGATAGTCTCCCACCTGCAGCGTGAGCGGAACTGTCATAAAGTGTGTATCCTTCTTCAATTCTTCTGTCAAATCCAAACAGCTGTCACCGATAATTTTATATGTCATAGCTTCCTCCAAACCTTCCTACTTTCCTGCCTTCCTATCTTCCAAAAAACATTCAAAACGAACTGCTCGTATCTGCTTCTTTCAGGACGTAGTATTCATTACTAGTTATTATAATCTATGTATACCTAGAAGTCAATATGGCTTTTCAAGCCGAACTTGCTTTTTTCCCCTATTGGGACTATGATGAGGGAAAGCCTTTGAGAAAGGAGACACCATGGCACCACTTCATTTGTTAATAAAACCAGCCTCCGGCCTGTGCAATCTGCGCTGTGACTATTGTTTTTATCACGACATCACCGAAAAACGAGAACAAAGTTCTTATGGATTTATGAGTCTGGACACGCTAAGGCAGGTATTGCAAAAGGCATTCGCCTACGCAGACACCGCTTGCAGCATCACCTTTCAGGGAGGGGAACCCACTCTCATCGGTCTCCCTTTTTTTCGTCAAGTCATCGCACTGGAGAAAGAATACAACCGAAAGCAGCTTCCCGTCCATTACTCCATCCAAACCAACGGCACGACTCTGGATGCCGAATGGGCACAGTTTTTTGCCGAGCAGCACTTCTTGGTCGGCATCTCCGTGGATGGAAACATCCACACCCACGATGCCTTTCGCAAGGATGCAAAGGGGCAAGGAAGCTTTCTTTCCGTCATGCACGGCCTTGATTTGCTTCGCAGCCATCGGGTGGATTTTAATATTCTGACCGTTGTGAATCGGCGAACTGCAAGCTCCATCCGAAAAATCTATGCCTACTACCAAAAAATGGGTTTTCGTCACCAACAGTATATTCCCTGTCTGGACCCCTTGGATGCCCCAGCTGGTTCCTTCCCCTTTTCCCTCTCCCCCAAACAGTATGGAGACTTTTTGGTGGAATTGTTTCATCTATGGTATGCGGACTTCCTTCAGGGCAACATCGTGTTCATCCGCCAGTTTGAAAATTATATTTCCCTCCTGCTTTTGGGCTATGCGGAGTCCTGTGACATGAATGGCTTCTGTGGCATCCAGCATGTTGTGGAAGCGGACGGCGAGGTCTACCCCTGCGATTTCTATGTTTTGGACGAATACAAGCTCGGAAACCTAAATCAGGTAGGCTTTGCGGACATTGCGAAAAAACGGGAGGAAATCGGCTTTTGTGAGCGTTCGCACAAACTGCCCTCCGATTGTATGGCCTGTCCTTATCTCCCCCTTTGTCGGGGAGGCTGTTACCGTCACCGCAACATGTCACTCACGGCTGAACATAGGAATTACTTTTGCGAGTCCTTCCGTATCTTTTTTGCTGCCTGCCTCCCAGAACTCAAACAAGCAGCTGCCTTTATCCGAAGGCAAAAAGGCCTCTAAAGTCCCACAGACATTCCGCTGGACTCCTAAGCAACCTTCTTGAAAGCGCTGCTTAGGAGTATTTTTGTACAATCTCCTGCATCTGCTGCCACTTTGCCTCCATATCCGCCACCAAAGCGAATTGGGTGCGGCAGCGGTCCAGATTGTGCTTCTCTCTCTGAATCTTGAAATAGGTATCTCCCTGCAGATAATCCGTCAAAAAGCGTAGCCCACACTCCAAGGTCATGAGCTTCGCTCCCATCGGAAGCATCTCTATCTCCTTCGGAGTCAGGCTGCCCTCACAGCCCTCCAAAAATCCCTTGGTATAAATCTCAAACAGTGGAAGCGACAAAGAGACCCGAGTCAAATCCGTCTCGTCCTCCTCCGCGGTATTTGCACCGAAACGGATGGAATCCCCATAATCAAAAACCGATGCCCCCGGCATAATGGTGTCCAAATCAATGACGCATAAGGCCTCTCCAGAAAGGTCGTCAATCATCACATTGTTCAGTTTGGTGTCGTTGTGAGTCACTCGATAGGGCATTTTCTTATTTTGCAGCAGCTCCATAATCACGCCCATCTCCGCCTCTCTCTCCATCACAAAGCGAATCTCCGCCTCGCACTCCGCCGCCCTGTGGCACACATCCGCAAGCACTGCCCTCTTAAAGGTCTCAAAACGCACTGGCGTGTTATGAAAATCCGGTATGGTCTCCACCAACTCTTCCGCCGGATAGTCCGCAAGCATTCTCTGGAAGTGTCCGAAAGCCCTTGCACTCTGATAAAAATCTTCCGGCTTCTTCACCACATCATAACAACTTGCATTGGTCACAAAACGACTCACCCTCCATGCATTCTGTGCATTTTCCAAATAATAGCTGCGACCTTCTTTGGTCAGAAGAAAGCTTAAAGTCTCTCTGTCTGGGTCTCCGTTCGCTGCAATGATTTTCTTTCTTAAATGCCTTGTGACACGGGAAATATTTCCCATCAAACCATCAATGTCCTTAAACACTTCCCCATTGACTCTCTGCAGCACATATTTTTTTTCCTCGTTTCCCTCCCGATAGACCAACAAAAAAGTATCGTTGATGTGTCCACTTCCATATCGCTCGCACCCCATCCGCTCCCCTGCAATCTCAAATTGATCCATCACTTTTTGGATTCTATCACTCACCTGTACCATTTTTGCACCTTCCGTCATCTTATCTTCCCTCTCGTATTTTCTTTCTTACTTTTCTTACTTTTCTTGCACACTCTCTCTTTTGTTTTCGTTTTCTCTCATTTTCCTTCTTGCCTTTCCAAAAGAATATTATATAATATTCATAATGTTGGAGTCAAAAGTTTTTTTGATCCCTATGATATCGGATTGTTCCGCACAAAGTGCTCCCACAGTCCCGATATCCTCAAACAAAACAACGGTTATTCCCTATCATCAGGAGGTACTTATTTTGGAACGCATAACGAATTTCCCCACTGCTGCTGACCCTTACTTCAAAGAATTGCAGGAAATCTTAAAAGAATTGCACATCGTCTCTGGCTTTCGCATGAGTCTCTACGATTCCGAACGCCGTCAGATTTGTGCTTGGCCCAAGGAACTGACCCCATTTTGCAACTTAATTCAAAAAAACCAAAGGGCTCTTTCCTGCTGTCACAGCTTTGACAAATCTGCTTTTGAGACCGTGCAAAGGACCAATGAGGTCTGCATCTACCGCTGCCACTGTGGACTCTATGAGGCCGTCGCCCCTCTCTACCATTTTGGGGTTTTGTCCGGTTACCTGATGATGGGGCAAAGCCTTGACACCACAGAGACCAATCGGGATGCCGTCTTTCGCAATGCGGTAGCTTATGTCAGCGATGCGGAGGAACTAAAACGCTGCATCTCTAAAATTCCCAGCCGCTCCAAAGAGCAAATCGAGTCCTGTATCTCCATCATGAAAATCTGTGCCTCTTACATCAGCCTCAGCAATTATTTGAAGGCTCCTGACAAAGATTTGCCAACCCGCATCCGTCTGTTTTTGCTGCAGAACTATGCCTCAAATATCAGCTTGGACTCTCTTTGCAATGAATTTTACTGCAGCCGTGCCACCCTGACAGCCTCCTTTCGCAAGGCCTACGGAAAATCCATCATGGAATATCTCAATGCGGTACGCATGGAAAAGGGGAGGGAGCTTTTGGCCAAAAATAGCCAACTCTCCATTCGAGAGATTGCCGAAAATTGCGGCTTTTCCGACCAAAATTACTTCACCAAAGCCTTTCGCAAATACCATGGCATGACACCGAGAGAGAGCCGAAATCTCTTTCAAAAACAACTGTAGCATTCTTGAACCTTTTGGTGCATTCTGCACCGAACAAAAAATGGAGCCATTGCTCCGCAGAGAATCTCTCCTCTCTTTTGCAATGGCTCCTTCTATTTAACTTATTCCTGTGCTAACAGCAGCATCAGCTCATTGCTTCTGGCAATGAAATGGGTCATTCTCTCCGGACTTAAGCTTCCGTGGCTTAACAGAGCCAAGTCGTAGAGCTGCTCACAAATCTTTTTGGTATTCTCTCCCTCTTTGTTCGCCAGAACGTACTGCACCAGCTTATTGTTGGCATTCAAAACCAAAGTCAGGGATGGTCCGAACATGGAAGGATCCATGCCATACATATTATACATCTTCATCATATCCTGCATACGGCGGCTCTCCTCGGACTCGGTAATCATCGCAGAAATGCTCTCTTTTTTGAGCTTCTCCACCTTTACCTCCAACTTGTCGTTGTTCAGAGCCTTGCGGAAGGTCTCAGTCAAGCTCTCTGTGTCCGCCTTGGTCTTCTCTTCGTCCTCCTCGCTGCTCTCCTCCTTGAAGCTATCTGCCAAATCGGAGTCAATGCGCAGGAACTTTACGCCCTCATTCTTCTGCTCCAGATGCCCGATGAAAGGATTGTCAATGCTGTGTTTTAAGATAACGGCATCGATGCCCTCTTCCTTAAACAGATTGATGTACTGGCTCTGCTCCTTCTCGTTGGTCACATAGAAGACGGTCTTCTCCCTCTTTGCCAGATTGCCATCCAAATAATCCTTCAGGGTCAGATACTTGCCTTCCAGATTCTTGAACAAAATGGCATCCTTCATCTTTTCCGCAAACTTCTCGTCCTTCAGGCAGCCAAACTTGATGAATGGACTGATGTCATCCCAGTACTTCTCATAATTCTCACGGTCTGTCTTAAACATACCAGTCAGCTTATCGGCAACCTTCTTGGTGATATAATCGGAAATCTTCTTCACAAAACCATCGTTCTGCAGCGCACTTCTGGACACGTTCAAAGGCAGGTCTGGACAGTCAATCACGCCCTTTAACAGCATCAAGAACTCTGGAATCACTTCTTTGATGTTGTCTGCGATAAAGACCTGATTGTTGTACAGTTTAATCACGCCCTCCAGATTGTCATATTCCATGTTAATCTTCGGGAAGTACAAAATACCCTTTAAGTTAAACGGATAATCCATGTTCAGATGAATCCAGAACAAAGGCTCCTTGTAGTCCATAAAGACCTTGCGGTAGAAGTCCTTATACTCTTCCTCCGTACACTCGTTCGGATGCTTGTTCCACAGAGGGTTGACATCATTCAATGCCACCGGACGTTTTAAAATCTTATACTTTTCTCTGGAAGGCTCAACCTCAACTACCTCTTTCTCACCTTTCTCGTTCTCCTTCTCCTCTGTCTTTGCCGGCTCCACCACTGTCTCCACTATGGTATCTTTGTCGGTCAGCTCATCCTTTTCGATGGTCTCATATTCCGGCTCTGCCGCGGCATTGTCCAAGAAAATCGGCACCGGCATGAAGGAGCAGTACTTATCCAGAACCTCTCTTGCCCGATATTCGTTGGCAAACTCGGTGCTGTCCTCATTCAGATACAGTGTGATGCTGGTACCCATCGTGTCCTTATCGCCCTCGTCCATCACAAATTCTGTGCCGCCCTCGGACTCCCAATGTACCGGCTTTGCGTCCTTCTTATAGGATAAGGTATCAATCGTTACCTTATCTGCCACCATAAAAGCGGAATAAAAGCCCAAACCAAAGTGTCCGATAATCTGGTCCTCGTTTGCCTTATCCTTGTACTTATTCAAGAAATCCTGTGCTCCCGAAAAAGCAATCTGGTTGATGTACTCGTCCACCTCGTCCATCGTCATACCCAGACCGTTGTCCGTGAAGGTAATGGTCTTCTCGTTGGAATTCACTGTCACCTGAATCTTGTACTCCAAGTCCTCCGGCTTCTCAAACTCGCCCATCAGACTCAACTTTTTTAACTTGGTGATGGCATCGCAGCCATTGCTCACCAACTCACGATAAAAAATATCGTGGTCGGAATACAACCATTTTTTGATAATCGGAAAAATATTTTCGCTGTTAATGGATAAACTTCCTGATTTTGCCATATGAATTACACTCCTATCTCTCTATTTATACTATCATGTTGCAACGATTGCGATCGCACGAAGTGCAAAGCAATCGGCTTTCATGCATCGTGTTTCTGTTTCACATAGCCTAGTTTAATACTCTTATCCAAAAAAGTCAATAGAAAATTAGCACTCATTCAAAATGAGTGCTAATAAATTAGTGTAAAAGGTCTTTTTGATGTTTTTTGTAGTAAAGCAAACCGGCCAAATCCGCCAAAAACCATCCAATCGGCACGGAGCACCAGATGCCTAGAACTCCCACAGCTGGAATCGCCGACAGGGTATAGGCCAGCAATACACGAGTTCCCAGTGAAATCACCGTAAGTACCACGCTCATTGCCGGTTTTTCCACAGCTCGATACAGACCGTAGAGCAAAAAGAGACAGCCAATTCCACAGTAGAACAGACCTTCTACCCGCAAGTACTGCACCCCCACTCTTAAAATTTCCGTCTCCTGCGGCTGCACAAAAATCAGCAGCAGGGGCTTTGCGAAGAGAAAGACTCCCACACTAATGAACAGACAGAACAGCACCGCCGTTATCACCGCCACGCGAATGCCCTCACGGATTCTCTCCTGTTTTTTGGCTCCATAGTTCTGAGCGATGAAAGTCGAAAAGGCATTTCCAAAATCCTGCACCGGCATATAGGCAAAGGAATCGATTTTGACGGCAGCGGCAAAGGCAGCCATCACCGTCGCTCCAAAGCTATTGACCAAGCCCTGCACCATCAAAATTCCAAAATTCATCACGGACTGCTGTATGCAGGTCAAAAGAGAGAATTGCGAAATTTCCCTCACAACCTCCCTCTTCATGTACATCTGTTTTCGGCTCACCCGAAGCTTGGGGAAGGCAAGGTAGGTATAAATCAAAATGCCAATGCCCGAGACATACTGGGAAATCACGGTTGCCTCAGCGGCTCCTGCCACCCCTCTGTGGAATTTCAGGACAAAGAGCAAGTCCAAGACTACATTCAGAATCGAGGAAATACCCAAAAACAGCAGTGGAACCACCGAATTTCCAACCGCTCGAAGCAGGGAAGCAAAGTAATTGTACAGAAAAGTAGCGAAAATTCCAGCAAATATCACCAGCAAATAGTCCCGCATCAGCCCCTCAATCTCCGTCGGAACCTGCAAAAGCCACAAAATGCCATCCATCCCCAGCACCACCACTCCATTGAGCAGCAAGGCCAGCAGAGCAATGAGCAAAAAAGAGACAAAAATGCTATTTTTCAGCCTCTCCTCATCCCTCTGCCCATAGCGAATCGCAAACACAGCCCCGCTGCCCATGCACAATCCCAACAAAATAGAGGTCAAAAAGGTCATCAACGTGTAGGCAGAACCTACCGCTGCCAGTGCATCCGCCCCCAAAAACTGTCCAACAATCAGGGTGTCGGCGACGTTGTAGAGCTGCTGCAGCAGATTGCCCAATATCATGGGAAGTGCAAACAGCAGCATGGTTTTCGGGATGCTTCCGCTGGTTAAATCCTCCGTTTTTTTTGTCCTGTCTTTTTCTTTGAGGGAGCCTTTTTTTAAGCTCACCGTTTCCCCTCCGGGACATTTGGCAGACCGTCAAAGCCCGGTTTCAAGTCCTCATCGGTTGGGATGTAATCTGTCATCTCTCCGTTATGGAACTTTTCATATGCATACATATCAAAGTAGCCCGTTCCAGTCAAACCAAACACAATGGTCTTCTCCTCGCCAGTCTCCTTGCACTTTAAGGCCTCATCAATCGCTACCTTGATGGCGTGGCTGCTCTCCGGAGCCGGAAGAATGCCCTCCACTCTCGCAAAGGTCTCCGCAGCTTGGAATACCGAGGTCTGCTCCACAGAAACGGCCTCCATCAAACCATCGTGGTAAAGCTGAGACAGAATGCTGCTCATACCATGATAACGCAGACCGCCTGCGTGATTCGGGGATGGGATGAAACCGCTGCCCAGTGTGTACATTTTTGCCAGAGGGCAAACCATACCCGTATCACAAAAATCATAGGCAAATTTTCCACGGGTGAAACTTGGGCAGGATGCCGGTTCCACAGCGATGAAACGGTAGTCTCTCTCTCCTCTCAGCTTCTCTCCCATAAACGGAGAAATCAAACCGCCAAGGTTAGAGCCACCGCCGGCACAACCAATAATCGTATCCGGAACAATGCCATATTTATCCAAAGCCGCCTTGGTCTCCAGACCAATCACGGTCTGATGCAGTAACACCTGATTCAACACGCTGCCCAGCACATAGCGGTAACCTTCCTTGTGAGTCGCTGCTTCCACAGCCTCAGAGATGGCACAGCCCAAACTTCCGCTGGTTCCCGGATGCTCGGCAAGAATCTTGCGTCCGATTTCTGTTGTCTCGGACGGAGATGGGGTCACGGAAGCACCGTAGGTTCTCATCACCTCACGGCGGAAAGGTTTCTGCTCATAAGAGCACTTCACCATGTAAACCTGACAATCCAGTCCCAGATACGCACAAGCCATGGAAAGAGCTGTTCCCCACTGACCAGCTCCGGTCTCAGTGGTCACACCCTTTAAGCCCTGCTTCTTTGCGTAATAGGCCTGTGCGATAGCGGAATTCAGTTTATGGCTGCCACTGGTGTTGTTGCCCTCGAATTTATAATAAATCTTTGCCGGAGTCTGCAATTTTTTCTCCAGACAGTAGGCACGCACCAGAGGAGAGGGACGATACATCTTATAAAAATCACGGATTTCCTGCGGAATATCGATATAAGGAGTGTCATCGTCCAATTCCTGTTTGATTAACTCATCACAGAAAACCGGTCGCAAATCCTCATAGGACATCGGCTTTAGGGTGGCAGGGTTTAAGAGAGGAGCCGGTTTGTTCTTCATATCGGCACGAACGTTATACCACTGCTTCGGCATCTCCTCCTCTTCCAGATAAATTTTGTAAGGAATTTCTTGCTGTTTCATGTTACTATTTCCTCCTTGTATATTTAATGATACAGGGCTTCACTTATGGTAGGGTTCTCCACTCATAATGCGATAGCCCCGATAAATCTGCTCCAGCAGGATGACCCGCATCAATTGATGGGGAAAGGTCATTTTAGAGAAACTCAGCAGATAATCGGCTCGAGAAAGCACACGATCGGCTAAACCTAGGGAACCCCCAATCACAAACACAATCTGACTGTTCCCCTGAATGCCAAGCTGCTCTATCTTTTGGGAGAGTTCCACCGAATCCAGCATTTTCCCCTCTATCGCCAAAGCAATGACATAGGCAGAGCTGCGAATATTGGATAAAATCCTCTCCCCCTCTTTTTCTTTGATTTGTTTCTCCAATGTCTCACTAGCTCCATCCGGTGTCTTCTCATCCGCCACCTGAAGGATTTCTAGCTTGCAATATCTTCCCAGCCGCTTGGAATATTCCGCAATCGCCTGCTCAAAAAACGTTTCTTTTATCTTTCCTACGGCTATTATACTAATTTTCATGGCTATCTGTAAACTCCAAAATCATATCATACCAGACGGCTCCGCCATGTACCGATGCCGAGACCCCCAGATTTCGGTAACCAAACTTCTCATAGTAGGGCAGCAATCGGTCCTTACAGGTGAGAATCAGTCCCTTTTTGCCTCTTTTTTGCGTCTCTTCTATCATTCTTTCCATCAGAGCAGCCGCCACTCCCTGCCGTCTTTTCTCGGGCAGCACATCCAAACCAAAAATGCTTTGATACTCCCCTGTCGGCTCATGCAGCGAAGCATCCTCAAACATCTCATCACAGATGGTACTTCTTGCAGTCATAGCCCCATTGATAAAACCAATCAAGCTGCCATCCTCTTCCTCCGCCACAAAAAAGCTCTCCGGAAAGGCGGCAATACGCTCTGCAAATGCCTCCCTCCCAGCCGCCTCCGCCGCTGGAAAACAGCAGGCCTCTATCTGCGTCAACTGCTCCAAATCCTGACTCCTGACTCTGCGAATCTGGTAACTCATTTCCTAAAAACCTCCATTTTGTCTCTTCATTCCTTATCCCCTCAGGTCTCCTTATAGTAGTAGCCCACTCCCCATTTGGTAAACACATAGGTGGGGTCGCTGGGATTTGGCTCAACCTTCTCACGCAGGCGACGCACATGCACATCCACGGTTCTCACATCTCCCGACTCCGTGGCCTTGTTCCCCCAGACCAGAGAGAGCAGTTGTTCTCGGCTATATACCTTGTTCGGATGTGTGATGAGCAACTCCAAAAGGTCAAATTCCTTTGCGGTCAGATTGACCTCTCTGCCTGCAAGGAAAACCCGCCGACTCTCCGTATCCAGTCTCAAATCTCCAGATACTATGGTCTTAGCATCGTTCTCCCTCTCCTTACTTCTTCTGTCTTTTTTGGAGTTTCTGCGCATGATGGCCTTGATTCTCGCCTTCACCTCCAAAATATTAAATGGTTTTGTTATGTAATCGTCGGCTCCATATTCCAAGCCCAAAATCTTATCCATGTCATCGCCCTTAGCGGTCAGCATGATAATCGGCATCTCCGAAAATTCCCTGATTGCCTGACACACGGCAAAGCCATCGTACTTGGGAAGCATAACATCCAACAGCACCACATCATACTCCTTCTGCTTTGCCATCTCAATCGCTTCCTCTCCATCGTAAGCGGTATCCACTTCCATGCCATCCTGTTTCAAACTAAAGCTGATGCCCTTCACAATCAGCTTCTCATCGTCCACAACCAAAATTCTTGCCATATCTCAACACCTCTGTCCATCCATTCTGTATCTCAATCTACTGTAATCTTCTCTTTTATCTTTTCAAACACGGCCTCTTTTATGCCCGAAATCTCCATGATTTCCTCAATCGAAGTAAAACCGCCATGTTCCTCCCTGTATGCAACGATATCCGCTGCCTTCGCTTCCCCTATTCCGGGCAAGGTCTGCAGCAATTCGGCATCGGCTAGATTAAGGCGAATTCTTCCATCTGACAGCACAGCCTCCGAGACGGTTTTCGCCTCTGTCTCAGGAAGGCCATAGGGATGCTCTGCCACTTCCTCCACGGTGGGAATCGCAATCTTCATGCCATCCTCCACAAATGCCGCCAGATTCCAGTACTCCTTAGCCGCTGTCTCCAAAAAACCTCCAGCCGCCTCCACCGCATGAACAATGCGGCTGCCTGCTGCAAGCTCATAGACTCCCGCCTGCTTCACCTGTCCACATACATAGACAAAAACCGTCTCTGCCGCCTCGCTCTCGCGATTTCCAGAAGTGTCCGAAGGCTCCTCAATAGAAAGAAAAGGCTCCGAAAAAGTCTCTTTCCTTCCTTCTTCGGCCGCCTCCTGCTCTGTTACAAAAACCACTCTGCCGACAATCTCCGCCTGCTGGTTCAGACGATGCATTCCGTATCCACCTGCCGCAAGCAGCACCAACACTGCCGTTATCCACATTTTCCATTTGTTTGCTTTCATATCTTCTTTCCCTGCTTGCCGCAGAAAAAAGATTCCGTCCTGTACCTCTTATTCTACTTGGAGTTTCTTCCAATTACAAGACCTATTTGAAAATAAAAATTCCAAGCACCGCCACCGCTGCACCGAGTACTTTTTTCCACTGAAACTCCGCTTTGTCCACACCAAACAGCCCCATCAATTCTACCAGATAAGACACCACTATCTGTGCCACCACAATAATTAAGGTTGCCTGTGCCGGTTTCAAAGCTGCCATGCTCTTTATGACCGTCCATGTAATGAAGGCTCCCATCAGACCTCCTGCCAGCAAATACCAAGGGCGAACCGCAAATAACAGGGATACCGTCTGCCTGTCCCCAAACAGCCAAAAAACAACACAGGTCAAAAAAGCGGTGAGCTGCACCCATCCAGCTGAGAGCCAAATGCTGGTCTGCTTTGTGACCTCCGTGTTGAATACTCCCTGCAGACTCATCAGAGTCCCTGAAATCAAAGCGATGATCCATCCTGCCATTGTTTCTCTCACATCCTTTCTTTCTGCTAGGGTTTCCTGATTTTTCATATTTATGCAATAAAGAGGTGGTGCATCCATCAATCGGGTGCATGAAGGTTTCATAGGAAAGTGAGAACTTTCCTCCTAAAACAAAAAATACGGCAGGGAATCACTCTCTGCCGCATTTCACATGTTTCTCCTTATACCAAGCCTTCCTTTTTCTTTTTGGCAATCTTGGAAAGATAGCGATACATACTCGCCTCCGAACAACCTAAATGCTGGGCGGTCTCACTGACCGCTCCCTTGAGCTGAAAGGCTCCCTTATTCTCAAGATTCTCCAAAAGCCGCAGTCTTTCTTCCTGATTCAGGTGGTCCAGCTTGACATAGTGCAAAGCCCCAAAAACCTCCTTGGCCGCCTCATAAATCATCTCCGGCACACTGCCAACAAAACTCTCAATGGCCCTCGATGACGAATCGGGTAGAGCCTCCAAAGGCCACGCCACCTTGCCCATCCGCAAGATTTCCTCGCTTAACTTCACAAACATAGAAGGGTCACGGTTAAAGCAGAGCATCCCCACCAGCTCATTTTTTTCTTTGATAAAAAAGGTGGAGCAAACCAGCTGCTTTCCGTTTGCTGTCTTTCCCTGATAGTTGATATCCCAGTCCTTCGTCTTCCATTTGCCCTCTGCAATCACGTTCAATCCATAGTTGGTCAGAGGAGCTCCGACCTTGCGTCCGCTGATGTGACCATTGGCTATGGCAACAATGCAGCGTTTTCTGCAATCCTGCAAAACCACTTCGCACTCTTCCCCGAGCATCTCTGCCAAAAAATCCACCAGTTTTTCGTAATATACCAGAATATCTCCCATGTACTTCTCCTTCTCTTGTATCCTAGCCCCTCTTGTGTCTCTGTTTTGCGGCCTGTATCACATGCAGACACAGCACAGCCGTTGTCACCGCTCCAATGCCTCCAGGAACCGGTGTGGCCATCGCTGCCGTCTCAGAGATTGCCGCATAATCGACATCCCCGCACATACTGCCATCTTCGGCCACATGAATGCCAACATCCAACACCACAGCTCCCTCGCGAACAAAGTCCTCATGCAACATCTTTGCCTGTCCCGCTGCCGCCACCAAAATATCCGCCTCCCGACACACAGCTGCCAAATCCTTGGTGCGTGTGTGACAGATGGTCACCGTCGCATTCTCCTGTAAGAGCAACATGGCCAGAGGTCTACCCACCACCATGCTTCTTCCCACCACCACCGCACGCTTTCCTTCCACAGGAAGCCGATAATGGTGCAACACCTCCATCACCGCCTGTGCCGTGCAGGGAGCAAAGCCGTCCTTGCTTCCGGCAAAAATCTTTGCTGCATTCACAGGGGATATGCCATCCACGTCTTTTCTCCAGTCGATTCTTCTCTCCATCTCCTGCTCCGAGAGCTGCTTTGGCAGAGGCTTGAGCACTAGAATGCCGTCCACCTCCTCACAAGCATTCAGCTTGTCAAATTCCTCCAAAAAAGCCTCCTGCGTGATGTCCGCCGGAAACACACAAGATTTCACGGCAAGGCCAAAGGCCGCCGCCCTCTTTGCCGCTCCTCTTTCATATGAGATATCATCTGGTTTCTCACCCACACGAACGATGGCCAGAGTCGGCTGATAGCCTCCCAAGCCTGCGAGCAGCTCCCCCGCCTTCTCCTTCAACTGTTCTGCCACTTCCTTGCCCTTCAATGCAACTGCCATAGTTTCCTCCATCATGCCTGCAGCGTTTCCTGCACCTCGTCATAGATTTTGTCTGCCAATGCCCGTCCTTCGTCCAAATAGTTCTGTGCCTGCCTTTTCAGTTTCTCAGCCTGCTCCCTGTTTTTCATCGTCTTTGTGTTAATCCACACATTCATCGCCGCACCGCACAAAGCCGTCCGCACAAACTGTACGCCGACTCCCACGTCCGACACTGCCAGACGGCTGCCCTTTGTTCCTAATGTATCCAACAAGTGTAGCGTCTGTACACTGCTTTCCATCAGCCGCAAAGGAACCAAACTTGCCGCAAGCAAGCACTCCTCCATCACAGCCTGCTTCTTTTCTTTTTCTTCTTCTGTGTTGGTGGGGAGGGCATAGGCAGCAGAGAGGGGAAGAAAGACCTCCTCATCCCGCTCGGCCAAAACAAAGCACTCTTCCTGCAAAGCGATAAGCTGGCTCTGCACCTCCACAATTTCTGCCTCCACAGAGGCATATTTTTTCTTTCCTATCGTCAGATTTGCCACCATCTGTCCCAAGGCATTTCCCAGCACAGCTCCCAGAGCTGCCGCACCACCTCCACCTGGAATCGGTGCTTTGGAGGACAATGCTTCCACAAATTCCTCAACCACTTTCTCCCTCACTGCCATAGCCTCACCTACTTTTCTATTTTTCTATTTTTTCCTTTTCTATGTTTCTCTCTGTTCCCCCATGGAAAGCAATTAAAAACCCAAGACCTTATCCTTTGTATACTGCCCAGCTTCCTCTTCGCTCAATTGCTTGGTCCAGTCTGCTCTCTCACTGCCGCTTGCCGCTCCCTTGCCAGTGCTTTGATACTCCGCATAAAACGTCTCGGTATGAGCCGCCTCCTTGTTCCAGTCATGCCAGCCTTCCTTTATGATATGCTCTCCCATCTCACAGTTCAAAAAGACGGTCTTGGCATACTCTCTCCAAGGGCGACCCAAATATACGCTCTGTGGTGGGCAGTTGCTGGTCAGCTTACAATTCTGAAATACATAGCCATATGGCTTTCCCTGTGGTGTGGATGCTGCCGTCACATAACCATTGATTGGTTTGTCCTCATTGATAGAAAACAGTTCACAGCCCTCAAAAAAGGCGGTCGCTCCTCCAAAGATAAAATCCACCTCTCCACAAATGTAGC
Source organism: bacterium (assembly GCA_030524485.1). Taxonomy (GTDB): domain Bacteria; phylum Bacillota; class Clostridia; order Lachnospirales; family Lachnospiraceae; genus CAJMNU01. The sequence continues at coordinate 22,910 of JAUNGR010000029.1, forward strand.
AATCCTTAAAATAATGTCTACCATCTCTTCTTGGTGCAAACTCCTTGGGACCTCTAAATCCATGCGTCTCCACCTCCTTCGGTGGCAGCGGTGCGGTAAAAATCGTGTCCTGATGTCCAAGGAAATGGCAATCCTCAAAGTACAGGCGGTCTCCGTCCGCATACAAAGCCAGTGCCTGTCCCACATCCTTGCCGTGTCCGGCAGAATTCTCCACTGTCAGGTGCTTCAGGCTCACATAGTCCGCATCGATGAATAAAGTAGCGGTGCGGAAGGTTCCACGGTTCTCCCCATTCTCCATCACCTCTCTGGCATAGTGTCCACAGCGAATGATAGTTTCCTTCGCTCCGGCACCTTCCAGCACAAGGCTACCTTGATGAATTTCCAGACACTCCTCATAGACTCCAGCTCCGATTTGAATATGCACCGGCACATCATCTCCCTGATATTTTTTTGCCGCTTTTAGAGCCTCTGCAATGGTTGTGAACATAGCAGAGCCATCTTTTGCGACGCTCAGACAGGGATTGGCAGGAAGCACCAGACTGCAGTACGGTTCCGGAAGTTTACGCAACTCCTCAGCAATCACACCAGCCCAGTGAATGGCTCCCTCGTATCTCTGATGGGTGTTATCTTCCTTTCCCACCGGATATCTCTCATAAAGACCCCCAGCAAAGTTCATAAAGAAACGTTTGGAAGCCTCCGCTCCCATCTTCTCGATTTCCTCATGGCTGCGTGCACAAAGGTCAATACAGGGAATCTGCTCTCTTTGTGCCAATTCCTTCATCGCCTGCTGATAAGGACGGTGCGTCTCCTCCAATCTTCCCTCTTTGTCAAACTGTCTGCGGGACAAAGGAGTGATAAAGACTGGATAAGCTCCGTTGCTTCTCGCCATCTTCGCCATGTAGAGCAGATTGTCCTGATAGCTGCCAAAAGGTTCTGTGTGGCGTGCCGCATCTTCCTTCTCATCGTTATGACCAAACTGGATAAAAAGCACATCCCCCGCCTGCATTTGCTCGGCAATCGGAAGAAAACGTCCCTCATCCAAAAAGCTCTTCGTGCTTCTGCCATTTCTCGCATAATTTTTCACCTGCACACCTTCATTGAGGTACAGTAAAAAGCCCTGTCCGATTCCTGACTGCGGATAGGTTGCCATTTTATTATTTTGTACGGTGGAATCTCCTGCCCAAAATATTGTTCTCATGTTTTTATCCTCTCTTTCTGTTTTTCTTTTTGAAATGTTCTGAATCAGTTATTGTCTTTATTATAGCAGCAATGTCCACATTCGCAATCTTTTTTCCTTCTATTCCTAATCCGCTCGTTTTTCTTCCAAAAATGGCTTCTTACTCCTATTTTGGCGAATCTCTATAGAAATGAAAAAAACAGGAATCCCTATTTCAATCAGGATTCCTGTATCTGTTCTTTTGATGAGACACCGGGGACTCGAACCCCGGACAACTTGATTAAAAGTCAAGTGCTCTACCACCTGAGCTAGTATCCCGTATTCTCTTCTGACTGCTTTTTCTTTTCCTTGAGAAAAATTTCCCCAAAACAAACAAAAAGCCCTTAAAACTGGGCTAGCTGGATTCGAACCAGCGACTGCAGGAGTCAAAGTCCTGTGCCTTACCGCTTGGCGATAGCCCAAGAATGAAACTACATGCGGATTCTCTTCCGAAATAAATAGTAATTCCTATTTTCTTTTCATACGTCCCCTCTTTCAAGCGAGGGGTATGAAAAAAAGGTGGATACAGGGATTCGAACCCTGGGCCTCCAGAGCCACAATCTGGCGCGC
>JAUNGR010000176.1 GCA_030524485.1 bacterium
GTTAATGTAAGGTTAACGGAAGGTTAACGAAAATATAATGGAGCGGTATGTTTTATCGAAATACAACAATGGTAACACCGGAATCTCCCTCTCCAAATTCACCCAAGTGAAATTCCTTGACGTATTTTAAGGTCTTCAAGTGTCTGTGAACGCCTGCCTTCAGTGCACCGGTCCCTCGACCATGAATGACACGTACCTGTGGGAGGTGGGCCAAATAGGCATCGTCCAGATATTTGTCCAGAAGCGGCAGGGCTTCGTCCACCATCTTTCCAATGAGGTTAATCTCGGGAGAGACGGAGGCGGATTTTGACATACGGATGCTGCCGGAGTTGGTGCGTTTGGGAGCATTCTTGGTACCAAAGCCTTTCTCAATGTTGGGACCGGTGATGGATTGTTCTTCCAAAAGCTCCACATTTTTGATATTAACCAAAGAGCGAAGGATGCCCATCTGCACATAAAAATCGCCTTTGGCATTTGGCAGGGAGCTGACGGTGCCTTTTACGTTCATGGATACCACAAATACGGCATCTCCGATGTGAAGAGATTGAGGGGAGACGGCCTTGTGAGGCTTGACCTCCTTGGGTTTGGAGAGGTGTTTGTCCACTTTGTCCAATTTGGTGCGGAGCTTGGTTCTCTCTGCCTCCAATTCTTTCACGTTGCTGCTGCCGCCCTGTGCCAGCTTGTTGATGTTGCGCAGTGTCTGGTCAGCGGTTTCCTTTGCCTCTCGCAGAATGCGTTGTGCCTGCTCGTTGGCATTTTGCAGCATTTTTTCTTTTCGGTCATCAAAACGCTCTTCTTTTTCCTGAAGACGTTTTTTGAGGTTTGCGATTTCTTTTTTGTAATTTTGGATTTCCAAACGTTCTTTTTCTATTGTAACACGACTGTGTTCCAAATTTGCGAGAACATCCTCAAATGTTTCGTCTTTTGTTTCCAGATTTAATTTGGCATCCTCAATCAGATAATCGGGCAAGCCCAGTTTTTTGGAGATAGCGAAGGCGTTGCTCTTTCCAGGGATACCAATCAAAATGCGGTAGGTCGGCTGTAAGGTCTCAACATTAAATTCGCAGCTGGCATTTTCCACTCCTTTTTCGGTAAGGGCAAATACTTTTAGCTCGCTGTAGTGGGTGGTTGCCATGGTGCGGCACTGCATATTGTGCAAGAAGGTGAGAATGGCAATCGCCAAGGCGGCACCTTCGGTCGGGTCGGTTCCGGCACATAACTCATCAAAGAGACAGAGAGAATGGCTGTCTGCCTGATTTAAGATGGAGACAATGTTGGTCATGTGGGCGGAGAAGGTACTCAAGTTCTGCTCTATGCTCTGCTCATCTCCAATGTCTGCAAAGACTTCCTCAAAAACAGCCAACTCAGACCCCTGAAAGGCAGGAATGTGCAGTCCGGCCTGTCCCATCAAGGTGAATAAACCTGTGGTTTTTAGGGAGACCGTTTTTCCACCGGTGTTGGGACCGGTGACGATGAGAAGGTCAAAGTCTTTTCCGAGATAGACCTCAATCGGAACTACCTTCTTGGGGTCTAGGAGGGGATGCCGTCCGTCCTTGATGTGCAGATAGCCACGATTGTTAAAGAGAGGCTCGCTGCAGTTATAGTGGCGGGAGAGGGCAGCTTTTGCAAAAATAAAGTCCAGTTTTGCAAGAAGTTCCTGATTTAGAAGGATTACCTCGGTGTAAGGAAGCAGCTCGTTGCTCAGGGAAGCGAGAACGGCCTCGATTTCCTTTTGCTCTTGAATTTCCAGTTCACGAATCTCATTGTTCAGTTTGATGATGGCCATTGGCTCAATGAAGAGCGTGGAACCAGTGGCGGATTGGTCATGCACCATACCAGAAAATTGGGACTTATACTCGGATTTTACCGGAAGGCAGTAGCGGCCGTCTCGCATGGTGATGACAGCGTCCTGCAAGTAGCTGCGGCTGGAATTTAAAATGCTGTTTAATTGGGTGTGAATCCTGTCCTGTGCACTTTTGATGGAGCGGCGAACCCGATGAAGTCCGGGGCTGGCATCGTCGCTGACCTCATCTTCGGAGAGGATGCAGCGTTTGATTTCGTTGTTGACGGAGGTGACAGGGTCCAAGGTACGAAACATCTCGTCTAGGGAGTCATCCGTTGTCTCGTTTTCCTCGTGGCGGCCGTAGAGACGGGCACGGGATGCGACGGTCAAAAGAGAGCTGATGGCAAGAAGCTCAGGAATTCCCAAGGAACTGCCGATTTCCAGACGTTTTAGGGAAGCGGAGACATCACGGACTCCAGAAAAGGAAATGCTTCCCTTCATGCGGACTCTTGTGAGGGCATCTGTGGTTTCCTGCTGCCACTGGCGGATTTCTTCCAGATTGGAGGAAGGAACCAGAGCAAGGCAGAGTTCCCGCCCTAGAGGGGAGGAAGCGTACTCTGCCAGTTGATGAATGATTTTATGATATTCTAAAGTTTTTAATGCTTTTTGATTCATTTTAGGTAATAGCCTTTCTTATATGATGTTGGGGTGCCAAGGTTTTGTCCCCTGTGATAGCGGATTGTTTTTTTATTGGTTCTACGACTATATAACGATTATATAACGAAAAAAAGGGGGCTGCAACTTAAATCTTTTTTATGGTTGCAAAGGGCTAGGAACATAAGTATAATGAAGAAGAAATTGAGCAATTCCTTGCAATGATAGAGAAAGCGAAACAGACTGGGGTGTAATGGGGCAAAAAGATAAGGTTTCGAGGAAAGAAGAAGCAGAGGAGGAGGGGCGGATGGCAGAGTCCGGTAGGGAAGATAGGGATAGAGAGTGTAGGGATAGGAAATATAGGAACAGAGAGTGTAGAGATAAG
>JAUNGR010000030.1 GCA_030524485.1 bacterium
GGTTAAAAAAATCAAAAAAGGAATTGGTATGAAGAATCTGGAACGCTATGACAGACCTTCTTTTCGAGTATGGCTGGCAGCAGCCATACTCGGCATACTTGCCTTGTATGCCGGATACGAACTGCTGGGAATCGGAGTGCTGCACTGGAATGCCGTGCAGAGGGAGACCTTTGCGATGTGGGTGGAAATAGGAAGCCTGTTTCTGCTCCTTTTTTTTGCCCTGTCTGTTCTGAGAGGAAGGATGAGGCTGCTTGTGCTTGTCTTTGTGACACTTGTGTTTTGCTATTTGCATGTGGTGCTGCTGCCTGCTTTGGCGAGTCTTGGCTATCTTTTGCTGCTCTGTCTTTTGGGAAGGCGCTTTCGCAGCTGCTTTGCTCTCTCGCTGCCAGAGCCTTTTTTTGCAGACCTGCTTTTGGGAAGTGTGGGAGCGATTCTGTTGTTTTCTTTGCTCTCCTTGGTGGGATTGGGAGCCATCCCCCTCTTACAAAAAGTGACGGTGGTGGGGGGCCTGCTTCTTTTGCTTTTGGAAGTTCCTTGGAAGCGTCCCCCCTTCCCGAAAAGGCAATTTTTGCTGTGGCAAGGAAGCACGATGGACAAAAAGGAAGCCTTGGTGCTTGCCCTGATAGGAAGCATGTTTTTGATGGAAGCGGGGCGGATGAATCTTTCCTTGGACTTTGACAGCCTCTGGTATGGGGTGCGCTCGGAGTACATCTTGGACAACGGGGGAGGCATCTATGAAAATCTGGGTACCATGGGGGTGGTCTACACCTACTCCAAGGGCTTAGAAATTTTGACTCTGCCTCTTTCCAACCTTGCTTCCCACAGTTATCTGGCTTTCTTTGGCCTTTGGTTTGGACTGATCACCTGCTTTGCAGCCTATCGTGCGGTCTGTCTGCTCACAGGGGAAGGGCAGAGAAGCTATCGACTGCTTGCACCTCTTTTTTTGGCCACCATGCCTTCGGTGATGAATTTGAGCATTTCGGTCAAGACAGACAGCATCACTTTGATGACACAGGCCATTATGCTCTGTTATCTGCTGCGTTACCAAAAGCAGCAAAAAGCGACTGAGCTGCTGCTCGCCTTTGCCGCACTTTTGTTTAGTTTCCTGTTGAAACCCACGGCACTCTTATTTTCCTCCTCTGTGTTTGGCATGGCTTTGTTGCTTTTTTTGCTGAGACGCAGCTTTCCTAGATGGGGAAAGAGCAAACGCAGCCTCTGGCTGCTTGTTCCCTTTGTGGGGGCAGTCATAGCGGTAGCGGGGAGAACATGGTGGCTGACCGGTGTGCCTTTCACCTCCATTTTTACCACGGTGTTCACCAAACTTGGCTTCACACTTCGCTATCCCTTCAATGTGGAGAGCGTGCCCTACACGGCTGCCAGTCTGAGCGTGGGAGAGAAGGCAAAGAGGGTGCTGCTTCGAGCTTTGCAGCTGGTATTCTGTCCCATAGACCAAGCGGATATGGCACATGTGGTCTGTGCTTGGGGTGGCTTGGTGTTGCTTTGGGCTTTGTTTTTGGCTTGGATTGGCCTGCAAAAAAAAGAGCAAAAAGCCACTTTGCCTGCCAAGACTTTTTGGCTGTGGCTGCTGCTCCCCTTGAGTCTTGCCAACCTGCTTAGTTTTTGGCAGCTCAAGCAGATTGATGGCAATTATTATAATTTTTACTATCTGGTGGTTCTCCTTGCCGCCCTCTCCTTTGCAGCAAACAGGAGGGTGGCAAACCGCAGTCTCGTCTGCCTAGCGGCTCCTGTGCTGGCTCTCAATCTCATCCTGTGCATGGTCTCTAGCAGTAGTTGGCAGGTGGGGATGACTCCCATTGCTTGGAAAAATGCCGGTTATTACCCGCATGAGCAGTTGGAGAAGGAGAGTATGGTGGAGGCGGGAAATGAGAAAATCTGGTCCATCTTGGAGAAGGATAAGAGAACAAGGTTGATTGTGATCGGAGAGCATCCTGCCATGTTGGCGTTTCCCTGTAACAGCCAATCCTACTATGACATTGCTGGTTCTTGGGGCAACAAAAATTTGCTTCGTAGCCTAGAGAGTGTGGAGGCATTTTTGAACTTCGCAAAGACCGATTATATCTACATGCAGGCGGGGTGGATGACTCCCACTTCGGAGAGTTATCTTATGGTGTTGGAGCTGACAGAGGCTGGGGTGTTACAGGATTTTGTGTTTGAAGAAGGCGGAGTCCTTGCAAGGGTCTGCCTCGCCGAAGACGAGCGGCTGCCTTTGGAGGAGGCAAGAAAAAATGGGGAGAGACTGCAGGAAGAATATCGCTTCTATGTGGAAGAATAGCCTTGTAGGAGCAAGCTTTGTGCGGCTAAGACCGATGAGAAAGAATGCATGAGGGAGAGAATCGAATGAGAACAGACCATCGTTTGCGTATTTGTCTTTTGGGGATGGGCCTGCTGGTTTGGGGCCTATGTCTCTTTTGCGCTTACCGCCTGTTTGGAGTGGGAACGCTATCTTGGCACATTGTGCAGCCAGAGACGCTTTGGCTATACGGGGAGCTTTCATTGCTTTTTTTGCTGCTCTTTGGAGCACTGTCACAGAAGAATGTTTGGAGGAGAATTGCTCTTTGCCTTTTTCTGCTTCTGGGCTTCTTTTGGATTCATGCCATCTTTTTGCCCATGGTATTTGCGGCTTGTTATCTTTGCTTTTTGTATTATCTGGGGCTTGTGGGACTCTGGGCTTTGACGGGAAAGCGGGGCGGACAGCCAGCCGTCTTGTATGCCGTCTTTGGAGCTGTGTTTGTGATTCTTATCTTTTGCTTTCTCTCAGTCTTTCAGATTGGTGGAGCCAGAAAGCAGCTTTTCCTCTTAGCCCTTTTGGGGCTGCCTCTGGCGGTCTGGGTACTTTGGGGGTGGTTTCGCAAGAGAGAGCAGTTGCTTAGAAAGATAGCTTCTTGGCAGCTAAGCAAAAAAGAGGCCGCTCTTTTGGCTCTTTTGACGGTGCTTATCTGCTTGCAGGCGGGAAGAATGAACATTGCCGTGGATTATGACTCCCTCTGGTATGGTCTGCGCTCGGAATACGTGTTGGACAATGGAAGAGGCATTTATGAGAATCTGGGCTTGTTGGGGGTGGTGTATACCTACTCCAAGGCGTGGGAGATTTTACTGCTCCCCTTTGCGGCTCTGCCTTCCCATGCCTTTGTGTTGGCTTTTGGGGTGTATGTGACTGCGGCTGCTCTGTGGCTGCTGTATGAGAGTGCGAAGTTGTGGATGCCCAAAAGAGAGGCTTGCTGGGCACTGCTTTTGATGGCGGCAATTCCGGCGGTGATGAATATGGCCATCTCCGCAAAGACCGATGCGGCCACCTTGCTGCTGCAGCTTTTGCTCTTTTATTTCCTGTTGCATAGCACACTCACGACCCATGCAGGTAGGCAGGTTTCGACTCAGGAAGCAGCACAGGATTGGATTTGGGCCTTGTGTCTGCTGCTTTTGAGCTTCACTCTAAAGCCCACCAGCATCGTGTTTTCTACGGCTGTGTTTGGCATGAGTTTTCTGTACGCTCTCATGCAAAAACGCTTTTTTCTGCCGAGAAGGGCACGCAGCTATCTGGTGCTGCTGCCAGTGCTGTTGGAGGTTTTTGCCGTGTTTGCAAGAACTTGGCGTTTGACCGGAGTGCCTTTGACCTCTGTGTACACCTCCTTGTTTCAAAAGTTGGGTTTTTCTGTGAAATATCCCTTTGAGATTCCAGAGGCGGAAAGTCTTCGGGCAAGCAGCCTGAGCGGCTTAGAAAAAGCGGAACGTTTTGGAAAGCGTCTGTACGGTATTTTTGTGTGTCCGGAGGATAAGGTGGACATGGCTCATGTAATTTTTGCGTGGGGCGGTCTGTTCTTCGTGGTCTTTTTGCTGTTGGCTTTCTTTTGGCTCCTCTTTTGCCGACAAAAGGGGGAGAGGGCAAAGTTTTTTCGAGGAGGCTATCTGGCTTGGGTGCTTGTGCCAGTGACGCTAGGCAGTTTGTATGTGCTGTACCAACTGACGCAGATTGACGGAAATTATTACAATTTTCCCTATGTGCTGGCCGTATTCGCTGGCTGCTATGGCATCTCTCGCCTGAGAGAGGAAAGGTGGAGAAGCGTATGGCATGGCCTGTTGTTGCCTCCTCTTGTTTTGGGCATTGTGTTAAGCAGCGTCACGAACTGGGACTGGCAAATCGGTCTCAATCCCATTTCTCTCAAGCACAAGGGGTTTTATAACCACGAGCAGGCGGAGAGGGAGAAAATGGCGGAGGGAGAGTTCTCTTGTGCCGGCATTTGGCATATTTTGGCGGCAAATCCGAGAGCGAGAATGATTTCGTTGGGAGAGCATCCGGACACCTTGCTCTTTCCCTGTAGTGTGCAGTCTTACGGCGACATTGCCGGTTCTTGGGGCAATGCCACGGTGGTGGAGAGCGTGGAGAAATTCCGCCGTTTTGTCTCCTACGCTAAGACCGATTATGTCTACATACAGGCAAATTATATGTGCCGCTGGGAGGATCCCTATGGACTGATTTGTAAGCTCATCTATGAGGGAGTGCTGACAGAGCTGGTATTTGAAAATGGAAATGTGCTGGCAAAGGTCAATCCGCAGGGAGAACATGACGAGAGAGCCACGGCCTATTTGGAGGAGTTTTCTTACATTTATCATCCGGCAGATTGGCCACAGAGACTGCAGTGACGCTTCTTCATTTGCAAAAAAGAATTGAAGTAAAGGGAAAGTCCTTCTCGTTTATTGGTATAGTGACATGAGAGTGTTGCAAAACCAGAAATGAGAGGGCTTTTGTAATGAAAAGTAATGAAGAGTTTGATAAGGAACTGCAAAAGGTTCTAAACGATGAGATTCCGGCAAAGCCAAAAGGGGGACGGCGGCGCAGAAAGAGATGGAAGAAGCCGCTGCTGTTTGCAGGTATAGGAGTGCTGGGCTTTCTCTTTTTGATGAGCCGAGTGTTTGGCTCTTCCAGTGCGGTCAGTGTGCCGGTGGAAGCCCAGCCTCTGACCAAGGGAGAGGTGGTGGAGAGTCTGACTCTAAACGGGCCGGTCTCCGGTACGGACAGCGTGGATGTGGTTTCCAATCTGCATCTTGAGGTCACAGAGATTTCTGTGAAAGAGGGCGACTATGTGGAAAAGGGACAGTGTTTGGCTCTTTTGGATGCATCCAGCCTAGAGAGGGAGATTGCACAGGCAAGGAGTCGTTACGAGCTAGCGGTGGCTGCGGAGCAGGAGAACCAAAAAAATCGGCAGGCCGCCTATGAGAAGGCCCTCCAGACTCTGGAGGAGAACCAAAGAGCGTGGGAGAGAGCAGAAGTGTTGCATCAGGCAGGAGATATCTCCGATGTGGAGTGGGAGACGGCGAGGGCTGCGAAGGTGGCAGCTGAGAAGGATGTGGTTTCTTATGAGGTGAGAGATGGCAGGGTGCAGAGCAGTGCAGCGGACAGGCAGCAGATAGAGGCAGCTCGGTTTGAGCTGGAGAATAAGCAGAAGGATTTGGAAAATACCCAGATTATCAGCCCAATCGCAGGTACCGTTACCCGTGTCAATTCCAAAGTAGGGCGTTTTGCCGATAAGACCGAGGATGAAAAGCCGATGTTTATCATTGAAAATCTGGACCAGCTGCAGCTTTCCATCCGTGTCAGCGAGTACAGCATCGGTAAGGTGAAAGTGGGGCAGAAAGCGGTGATTTCCGCGGATATTCTAAATGGAAAGACCCTAAATGGCGAGGTTAGCATGATTTCTCCTTCCGGAGAGGAGAAGGGAGACGGCTCCACGGAGCGTGTCATTCCCATCACGGTCTCCATCGACAGCAAGGACAGCGACCTGATAGCAGGAATCACGGCGAAGGCAAAGTTGACCTTAGCCGAGTCCAAGGATACCTTTGTGGTGCCTTCCTCTGCCCTGATTCAGGCAAGTGACGGCAGCCTTTCCATTGCCACGGTGCAAAATGGCAGCAGTTTGCATCTGATTCCAGTGACGACCGGTGTGGAGAGCGATTTTGAGAGCGAAATTTTTGCGGCAGGCGAGGAGGCGCTGAGCACACAGCTGCAGTATCTTCCCAATCCACCGATGAATGCGATGGAAGGAATGCCGGTGCTGCTTGCCAGTGTGCAGGCTGAAAGCGAGAGTGCACAGACAGAAAGTACACCGACAGGAAACTCAGAGATAGAAAGTGTGGAGGCAGAGGACGAGAGCACAGAGAGTGTGGCACAGTAGCCAAAGGCTGTCAACTGCAGCAGGAGGGAGAACGTTATGGCAAAAACATCGGCTTATGCCGCTTCCGCGTCTGAGCTTCATGCTAAGGAGCTGATTCGCATTGAAAATTTGGGAAAGGTATATGACACCGGAGCCATCAAGGTGGTGGGACTGTATAACATCAACCTAAACATTCAAAAAGGAGAGTTTGTGGCAATCATGGGACAGTCTGGCTCCGGAAAATCTACCTTGATGAACATTTTGGGCTGTCTGGATCGTCCGACCTTGGGACACTACTATCTGGATGGCGTGGATACCGCAGAACTCTATCCCGATGAGCTTTCTGCGATTCGGAATCGAAAAATCGGTTTTGTGTTTCAGTCCTTTAATCTGATATCCAGAACCTCCGCTCTCAAAAATGTGGAGCTGCCGATGACTTATGCTCATGTATCCAAAAAACAGAGAAGAAAGAGAGCCTTGGAACTCTTAGATAAGGTGGGACTCTCGGCTCGCTATGACCATCAGCCCAACGAGTTGTCCGGAGGGCAAAGGCAGAGGGTAGCCATTGCGAGAGCCTTAGCCAATGAGCCTCCCCTGATTCTGGCCGATGAGCCGACCGGAAACTTGGATACGGCCTCCTCCATAGAGATTATGGAGTTGTTCACGGAACTGCATAGAGAGGGAGCCACTGTGGTTGTGGTCACGCATGAGGAGGACATTGCGGAGTTTACCCATCGCATTTTGCGTTTCCGAGATGGGCGACTGCAGAGCGATAAGAGAAAAAATGCAGCCGGAGAGTGGGAGGAGACTCTGCAAAGGGAGGAAGAGAGGAAGGAGACCCATGTTTGAGAATATTGCGATGGCATTTTCGGCCATCCGTGCCAATAAGACTCGCTCGTTTTTGACCATGTTAGGCATTATCATAGGAATCGGTTCGGTGATTGCGATTGTCTCCATCGGCGACAGTATGCGAGGGCTGATGACGGATTTGTATAAGGAGGTTGGAATCAACCGAGTGGTGACCTACATATCCTATGAGGTGGAAGAATATCGAATGAGCGATTATTTTACGATAGACGATTTGGAGCAGATACAGGAGGCTTTTCCAGAGGAGATTGCCTATTTGGATTTTCAATCCAGTGACTCTCAGGATGCCATTTATGGACGAAATCGGCTTAAGATTTATTACACGGGGATTAACAGCGGCTACGATAAGGTGCAGCCGGTCAATATCATTCACGGGCGTATGATCAACGAGGACGATGTGCAGAATCGCAAGAAGAATATCGTGTTGGAGAAGAATACGGCGATTCAGTTGTTTGGAACGGACGATGTTGTGGGACGCAGTTTTCGAAGTTCCATCAACAAAGATTTGGACGATTATTATGTGGTTGGAGTGTACGAGAAGAGTATGTCGGCCTTTGCCGCTTTGATGATGGGCACGGGAGGGGATGGAGAAGCTTACGCCCCCTACACCTTGATGGTCGATCCGGATACGTGGAATTTTTCTTTGAATTTTTACGTGGCGGACGGTGTGGACCAGAGCATTCTTCAGCCCAAATTTGTGCGGTATCTAGCCAAAATGAAGGATAGAAGCGAAAATTTGATTACCTACTATTCCGCAAAGGATGAGATGGGACAGTGGGATACGATATTGGCCAGTCTTTCTGTGGCAGTCGGAGCCATCGCTGCCATCTCCCTTTTGGTTGGCGGAATCGGCATCATGAACATTATGTTGGTGTCTGTGACGGAGAGAACCAGAGAGATTGGAATCCGCAAGGCCTTGGGAGCCAGAACGAGGGATGTGCTGATGCAGTTTTTGACGGAATCGGCGATTATCTCTGCTTTTGGAGGAGTCATAGGAGTACTCTTAGGCGTGGGCTTGGTGTCTCTGGGAGGAGCGGCTCTGGGAGTGGCGGTGGTCGTTCGCCCTTCGGTGGTGCTGCTTGCGGTGAGCTTTTCAGCGGTGGTCGGTATTTTCTTTGGACTCTATCCGGCCTCGAAGGCAGCCAAGGCAGACCCGATTGATGCATTGCGTTACGAATAAATGGAAAACAAGGGGCTATCTGCCTGTGCAGATGGCCCCCTGTTCATGGATGCTAGCTACGACCTCAAACTTTGAGGCCTATGTTCCTCTGTCCACGGATGCTAAACTTCCTTTAGTACAAGCCTTGGGCTTGCCATCAAAGAGTAGTTGCTGTGATAGATGACAAAACCTGGAGCGGCTCCCGTTACCTTCTTTAAAAATTTGCGTTCGATGTAGTCAATTTCCACTTTATCACTGTCCCTGCCCTTGGAATAATAGGCTGCCAAAGCCCCAGCTTCCTCAAAGACACGGTCTGGAAGTTCCTTCCCCTCCGTTTTGACAATCACATGGGAGCCGGGGATGCCCTTAGCGTGGAACCACCAATCGCCGCCGTTTGCAATCTTAAAGGTCACTTCCTCATTCTGGTAGTTGTTTTTTCCCACATAAATGTGAAAACCATCGCTGGAAAGGTAGTGGAAGGGACGGCTGGTGATTTTGGGACGCTTTCCACTGGAATGCCGCTTGATGTAGCCAAATTCTGTGAGTTCCTCCTTGATTTGTACCAAATCTTCCTCCTTTAGGGCGATGTCCAGAGAGGCACTCACGGACTCCAGATGAGCAATCTCCGCCTGAGTCTGGGCAATCTGGGTGGAGAGAGCTTCGGCAGTGCGCTTGAGCTTATTGTATTTGTCAAAAAACGTTTGAGCATTCTCTTGGGCATTGCGTTTGGCATCCAAGGGAATGGTGATTTCCTCGCCACTGTAGTAGTTCAGGCAGGAAAGAGACTTTTCGCCGCCAGAAAGCTCATAACCGTAGGTATTTAAGAGTTCGCCGTAGATGCGGAAGGTCTCTCGCTTTTCGGTATCCTTTTGCTGACGCAGCTGCAAATCGTACTTTTTGACGCTGCGTTCCAAAGCCGTTTGTACGACACGACGCAAATCCGAAGATTTCTGGCGGATGCGGGTCAGCGTGTCCTTCTGGGAGTAGTAACACTCCAGCAGCTGGCTGATGGAGGAGAAGGAACGAAGCGAAAAGCCCTCGCTCTCAAACTGGGTGAGAGGAAGGGAGGAAAAGGCAACGGGCAGGTCGTTTTGATATACAATATTGGGGGAGAAGCGTTTGAGCCGCACGTCCTCCATGAGCTGAGAGAAGATGCCATACAGGTGGGAAAGCTCCAAATCAGACAGAGCCAAGGCTGGAACATCCGCATCCAAGCCGCTGAGGTGACAAATCTCGTCCGCTACCGTAGGGCTGATACCGGTCAGCCTCTGGTAGAGAGCCTTGTGGATGGGAGCGGGGGTGTGAAGCAAAAGTTCCCGAAATGCTTCCTCGGAGATGGAGAGAGGGTCTGCTTTCTCCTGTGTCTTAGGGATGAAATATTCTCTTCCCGGAAGCACTTCACGCACCGAGCTTACCTGAGCGGAGATGTGTTTGATGCTGTCAATGATGCGCTCGTTTTCATCACAGAAAATGATGTTGCTGTGTTTGCCCATAAGCTCCACGATCAGATACTTGCGGCGCAAATCCCCCAGCTCATCCAGATGTTCCACCTCGATGCGAATCACCCTCTCCAAGCTGGGCTGGGTCACGGAGAGGATTCTGCCGTTGGCAATGTGCTTACGCAACAGCATACAGAAGTTGGGGGCTGTCAGGGGGCTGGGTTTGTTATTCTCTGTAAAGTAAAGAAGGGGGAGGCTAGCGTTTACGGAAATCAAAAGTCTCCATGTATCCTTCTGATTCTTGATTGTAAATAACAGCTCATCTTTTTCGGGCTGTGCGATTTTATTGATACGCCCCAAAAGCAGGCGTTCGTTCATTTCTTGTACCAAATTTGCAACTACAATTCCATCAAATGCCATAGTAATTCTCCATTCTACTGCCTATTTTATGTCCATTCTACCCTAGTATAGCACATCGAGTGAAAAAGTAAAGTTCGGGTTGACTTGCTTTTCGGGATGCCTTATAATAGGATAAAATATCGCTTAAAGGGCAATTTATGCCCCAAACCATGGTGATGTGAAAGAAGAGGAAGACAGAATGTTGAAAAGTATGACAGGGTTTGGCCGTTGTGAGCTTGTGACAGATGCCTATCGCTTGTCTGTGGAGATGAAGGCAGTCAATCATCGGTATTTGGACCTGACATTGAAGATGCCAAAGAAGTTTAATTATTTTGAGGCATCCATACGCAGTACCTTGAAGCAGTACATTCAGAGGGGAAAGGTGGATGTTTTCATTACCTATGAAGATTACACCGAGGATACGATGGTACTGAAGTACAACAGCAGCCTTGCCGCAGAATATATCAAGTATTTTAAGCAGATGGAGGAGCAGTTTGGCATAGTCAATGACATCCGAGTATCCACTCTGGCGAAGTGTCCGGAGGTCTTTGTGATGGAGCCGGCAGCGGAGGACGAGGAGCAGCTCTGGAAGATTTTGGAGCAGGCTTTGACGCAGGCAGCTGCCTCCTTTGTGGAAGCGAGGGAGAGAGAGGGCGAGAATCTTCGCCAAGACTTATTGAAAAAGCTGGATGGCATGCGTTTGCTGGTGGAGGAGATAGAGCTTCGCTTCCCGCAAGTGATTGCAGATTATCGAAGAAAGCTTGAGGACAAGGTGAGAGAGCTTTTGGCGGACAGTCCCTACGATGAGAATCGGGTGCTGACGGAGGTGACTCTCTATGCCGATAAGATTTGTGTGGATGAGGAGACTGTGCGTCTGAAGAGTCATATAGAAGCGACAAAAGCGGAGCTTTTGCAGGGGGGAAGTGTGGGACGAAAGTTAGATTTCATTGCACAGGAGATGAATCGGGAGGCCAACACCATACTTTCTAAGTCCAATGACCAGACCATCTCAGACAGAGCCATTGTGCTAAAGACAGAGATTGAAAAGGTCAGAGAGCAGATTCAAAATATCGAATAAAAAAGGTAGGGAGGAAAAGGATGAAGACCAAAGGCATTCTTGTGGTGATTTCGGGATTTTCCGGAGCAGGAAAGGGAACGCTGGTGACACAGCTTTTGGAGAGATATTCCAACTATGCACTGTCCGTCTCTGCGACCACCCGCAGTCCCAGACAGGGAGAGAAGGATGGTGTTCACTACTTTTTTAAGAGTAGAGAGATGTTTGAGCAGATGATAGCAGGCGATGAGCTGGTGGAGTATGCAGAATATGTCGGCAACTACTACGGAACGCCGAAGGAGTATGTGTACAACCGCTTGGAAGAGGGCTATGATGTGATTTTGGAGATTGAGGTGCAGGGAGCTTTCAAAATAAAAGAAAAATTTCCAGATGCTGTCCTCATTTTCGTGGCACCGCCTTCCGCCGAGGAGTTATTGCGGCGCTTACAGGGCAGAGGGACAGAGACGGCAGAGAAGATAGCCGAGAGGGTGAACCGTGCCAAGGAGGAGGCTGTTTATATGCCTCTTTACAATCAGCTTTTAGTCAATGACGACTTGGAGACAGCTGTGGCAGAGCTTCATGCCCTGATTCAGTCCAAGCACAACGATATGTCCCGAAATATGGACTTTGTGACCGAGATTCAAGAGGAACTAAGCCAGTTGTAGGGAGTGTTTATTGCTCTTTGCTGGGGCAGTGCCGCAGTGGAGATTTCAATAGAAAAATAGATAGAAAAAAGTTTAGAATTCGGAAAGGAGAATAGAGATTATGATGTTAAGACCCTCTTATTCTGATTTGATTGAGGCAGTCAACCGTGATGTGGAGCCGGGGGAGGAGCCAGTGGTGCAGAGCCGCTACTCCATCGTGATTGCCACTGCAAAGCGGGCTCGCCAGTTGATTGCAGGGGAGGAGCCGATGGTACCGGTATCTTCCGGAAAGAAGCCGCTCTCCATCGCCATCAATGAGTTATATAAATCAAAAGTCAAGATTGTGAGCGACGAGGACATTTCCGAGGATTAAGTAAATTGAGAAAGGGGCTGATGCAAAAAGAGGAATTTTCAAAAATTCTTTTGCAGAGTCCCTTTTCCTTGTGCAGCACAAAAAAAGAGCTGCTGCTCTTGGGCAAAAGACAAAATAGGACAAGAATAGAGGTTTGGTTATGAAAATTATGTTTGTGTCCCTTGGCTGTGACAAAAATTTGGTGGACACTGAGAAGATGCTGTCTCTCCTAGAAGAAGCGGGGCACAGCTTTACGGACAATGAGGCGGAGGCGGAGGCCATAGTGATCAACACCTGCTGCTTCATCGGAGATGCCAAGGAGGAGAGTGTCAATACCATCCTAGAAATGGCAGAATACAAACAAAGCGGAAGCTTGAAATATCTGCTGGTGGCTGGTTGTCTGGCTCAGCGGTATCAGGAGGAAATCCTCACGGAGATACCAGAGGTGGATGGCATTTTGGGAACTTCTTCCTACGATGCGATCGTATCTGTGTTGGAGCAGGCCGAGAGGGGGGAGAGGGCAGTCTGTTTTCACGATGTCAGCTTTCTGCCTCACATCGGCAGCCGCAGAATTGTGACGACTGGCGGCTATTATTCCTTCTTAAAGATTGCGGAGGGCTGTGACAAACGTTGTACCTACTGCATCATCCCGAATCTGCGGGGGCATTACCGCAGTGTGCCGATGGAGGAGCTGGTGGAGGAAGCGAAGGCTCTCTCGGAGAAAGGCGTGAAGGAGCTGATTTTGGTGGCACAGGAAACCACACTGTATGGTGTGGACCTGTACGGAAAGAAGATGCTTCCAGAATTGCTGCATCGCTTGGCGGCTCTTCCCAAAATTCAATGGATTCGCATTCAGTACTGTTATCCGGAGGAAATCACGGATGAGCTGATTGCAGCGATAAAGAGCGAGGAGAAGGTCTGCCATTACCTCGACATTCCGATTCAGCACGCCAGCGATCCCATTCTTCGGCGCATGAACCGCAGAACCAACCAGCAGGAGCTGAGGGAGGGCATTGCAAAATTGCGGCGAGAGATTCCAGATATTGCACTGCGCACGACCTTGATTTCCGGTTTTCCAGGGGAAACGCAGGAGGATCATGAGGAGGTCTATCGCTTTGTAAATGAGATGGAATTTGACAGGCTGGGTGTTTTTCCCTATTCAGCGGAGGAGGACACTCCTGCCTATGCTTTTGCAGACCAAGTGCCAGAGGAAGTGAAGGAGGAGCGCAGGGATGAGTTGATGGAACTGCAGCAGGAAATCGCCTTCGAGAAGTCCGAGAACATGAGGGGACGGATTTTGGAGGTGCTGATTGAGGGCAAGATAGCCGGAGAACATGCCTATGTGGGCCGCACCTACATGGATGCCCCAAATGTGGACGGGTTGATTTTTGTGCAGACTCCTCTGGAGCTGATGACGGGAGACTTTGTTCGTGTGCGGGTAACAGGGGCACAAGACTACGATTTGATAGGAGAGATTTACGATGAATTTGCCAAATAAATTGACGATATTGCGAGTGATTTTGATCCCCTTTTTTGTGGCCTGTCTGCTCGCAGAAGGGGGGAGCAACCAAACGCTTCGCTGCGTGGCAGCTCTTATCTTCATTGCAGCGAGCTTTACCGATTTTCTGGATGGAAAGATTGCAAGAAAGTACAATCTGGTGACAAACTTTGGAAAGTTTATGGACCCCTTGGCGGATAAGCTGCTGGTTTGTGCGGCCTTGGTCTGCTTTGTGGAGCTTTCTCAGCTTCCAGCGTGGATGGTGATTGTGATCATCAGCCGTGAGTTTATCATCAGCGGTTTCCGTCTTGTGGCATCGGATAATGGTGTGGTGATAGCGGCAAGTTACTGGGGAAAGTTTAAGACGGCTTCCCAGATGGTTATGGTGGTGCTTTTAATTTTTCATTTCTCCGCACTTTCTGTGCTGACAACGGCATTTATCTGGATTGCACTGGCACTCACGGTGATTTCTTTGATAGATTATCTGGTGAAGAATGCACATGTGCTTAAGGACGGACAGCACTAGGCGAGGAGACAGATTGGACACATAAAGTGTGAGAAAGGATGGAAGGATATGGTTGTAGAGTTGATATCGGTGGGGACAGAGCTGTTGCTTGGGAACATTGTCAACACAAACATGCAGTTTTTGTCTGAGAAATGTGCACAAGCAGGCGTTTCTGTTTATTATCAGGTCACAGTGGGGGACAATCCAGAGAGGATGAAAGAAACCTTTCAGACGGCTCTCAATCGTGCGGACATCATGCTTGTAACCGGAGGCCTTGGGCCGACGGAGGACGATTTGACCAAGGAAATTTGTGCACAGGTGATGGGACTGCCCTTGGTGGAGGATGCACATACCAGAGCACGCTTGGAGGAGTTCTTTCAAAACAATATCTATACCGAGATTCCGGAGAATAACTGGAAACAGGCCTTGGTGCCGGAGGGATGTCAGGTTTTGGATAATGGAAACGGAATGGCTCCGGGGCTGATTATCGAGAAGGATGGAAAGACGGCGATTCTGCTTCCAGGACCACCAAACGAACTCTATCCTCTGTTCACTGAGCAGGTGCTTCCCTATCTGGCCTCCAAACAGCCAGAAATCATCTGTTCCCAGATGGTCAAAATCTGTGGCTATGGGGAGAGTCAGGTGGCAGACAAGTTAGCGGATCTGATTGAGACCCAAGACAATCCCACGGTGGCTCCCTATGCGAAAACCGGCGAGGTGCATGTGCGTGTGACGGCGAAGGCGGCCAACGAGGAGGAAGCAAAGAAAATGATAAAACCCCTCCTAAAAGAGATTAAAAATCGCTTTGGTATGGCAATCTATAGCACCAAGGAGGAGGAAAATCTGGAGGATGTGGTGGTTCGTCTTCTGAAAAAATACGAACTGACCGTCTCCACCGCAGAGTCCTGCACCGGAGGTATGTTAGCGGCAAGGCTGGTGAACGTAGCGGGGGTATCAGAGGTCTTTCGTGAGGGCTTTGTGACTTACTCCAACAAGGCCAAACGCAAGTTGCTGGATGTCAGCAAGGGCACCTTAAAGCAGTACGGGGCAGTCAGCCGTCAGGTAGCCAAGGAGATGGCTTCTGGCTGTGCTTTTGCCACAGATGCCGATGTCTGTGTGGGCATCACAGGCATTGCAGGACCGGACGGAGGCAGCGAGGAAAAGCCGGTGGGATTGGTATATATTGGCTGTTGTGTAAAGAATAAGGTTTCCGTGGAGGAGTATCATTTTAAGGGAAATCGAGAGAAGATTCGGGAGCAGTCCGTGACGAAGGCTTTGGATTTGTTGCGCCGCTCCATTCTTGAGAATTATAAATAAGTGAGGGTGTCGGAGAGCGAAAAGGACTCCGGTATCAGAGGGGAGAAGATACGAACGTGAATGAGCAAGTGACCAAAAAACAATTATCTTTTGCCTGCCGTTATTCGTATGCAAGGCTGGCATTGAATTACTATATGTACTGCGATATGATGCTGACGGAAGAGAAGAACTCTGCTCAGATAGAGCAGTTTCAGCAAAGTTTTTACGAGCAGATGGAGAGTTTTTTAAAGGGAGAAGCGAGAGAAGAAGGGGTGGCGAAGCTGAGAGCTGCCATCAAAAAATATATGGAAAGACTCTCTTTTTTTACGGACACGTTTGAGATTTATGAGAGTGTGTTGAACCGTATGGAGGGACGTTTTCTGGAAACGTTTGAGCCAGAGGAGGACGAGGAGCTGTTTATCAGTCGCCTGCTGCATTATCTCACAGATGCCAAAGAGAGTGTGGTGGTCAATAGTCGCATTCAGAGTGTGGTGGCAGAACTTCCGATTCGTCTCACTAGAAGTAAGTTTGCAGAGCTGGTGAGTGAGGGCTTATCGGCTTATATTGGCTCAGACAAGACGGCTCTAAAGACCTGTTTGTATCTGCTGGAGAGTGCCGCCATGATGAAGCTTGAGGAAGGAGAAAAGGATGCGTATCCTTATCTGACAGAGACGCTGACAGAGTTTCAGAAGGCAGATTATAAGAACTTAAGCAAAGAAGAGTTTCAAAAGCTGCAGGCGAGACTTGCAGAGGTGGTGGATTATCTGGAGTATGAAAGCAGCAAGGGGCTAATGTTGCAGGATATGATTAACGATTTGTATGTGTTGGTTTTGAGCAAAAAAGAGGCCTTTTTGGACTTGGAAGAACAGAACCTGTTGCAGCATATCTATCGCTCCCTGAATGAATTTATGAGCTGTGATAGCAAGCAAAATGGTAGCTTTTTGGAGAGCTTGGAGGACGATATCTTCCAGTTGGAAGGAAAGCAGGAGAGCTGTTATGAGCGTTATCTGCGGCATGTGGGAGAGTGGTCCGAGGAATGGAAGGAAACAGGAAGAAAGATTGATTTGCTGCTTTCTGGAAGCTCCTTTGCCGATTTGGAGGAAGGGGAGGAAGAGATGGAAAAGGCAGACAGAGCCTATGTCAATCGGGAAACCGAACGTTTCTTAGCACAGCTGAATGCCTACCTTTCAACGTTGCAAAAGCCAGTATCCCGTGCAGTGATGGCAAAGATACTCTCCTTGCTTCCGGTCTTTTTCAATTCGGTGAATGAGATTCAGGCTTATGTACAGGGAAGTCTGGAGAGCTGTTTGGATGAGGTCGAAAAGAGAACCTGTATGGAGCTGATTGGGGAGCTGATGGAGAGGGATAATGCGCTGGTATAAGCATTTGTATGTGGGAGAGCAGGCGAGAAAGAAACGCTATGCTCTCATCTCCCGCATCCGTTATCGCAAATTGCAGCGGGATGCCTATGTGATTACATTGGCGGAGAGTGGGAATAATCTATTGGAGATTTATTCCTCTTACGCTCTGCTTTCGCCTTGGATGAAGGAGGAGGATTTGCTGATTCTTGGCATCGCCTGCGGCAAGGAGGAAGCGATGGAACTTGCGGGGCGGATTGTGATGGATGTGTATCGTGCGACAGGAGGATTTCTGCTGCGTCCATATTTTCAGGAGGGAAGATAGAGCGTGTATATTCTGATTGGGATTGTAAAGGTCATAGTCTTTCTTCTTTTGCTGCTATTCGGTCTGTTGCTAACAGCCTTGCTTCTGCTTCTTTTGGTGCCTTTTCGCTATCGCTTGGAAGCGGCATTCCACGGAAAGCCTAGGGGCAGCGGACGCATCACTTGGCTCTTTCATTTGCTTTCACTACAAGTGGCTTATGAGGAGGAGTGGAAGTTTTCGCTCTCTTTGTTTGGCAGAGACCTGTTTCAAAAGCAAGAGGAAAAAGAACGTGTGGAGGAGGCAGTAGAGCAACTGGCGGAGGAAGGAAAAGAGATAGGAAAGGAAATGGTACAAGAAGAAATTTCGGAGGCTGAGCCAATCCCTATCTCAAAACCGAAGGAAGAAGCAAAACCTGAGCCAAAGGAAGAGGAAAAACCTGAGTCAAAGGAAGAGCGAACACCTGAGCCGAAGCAAGAATCGAAGAAAGAGGCAAAATCTGCACCAAAGACAGAAGCAAAACCACTTTCAGAGCCGAGCGAAGAGCAGGGAAGATGGGAGCGGTGCTTGGGACGTTTGGAGCAAAAAAAAAGACAGATTTTGGACAAGCTTCAGGGAATGAAAAAGGGCTTAGAAAGACAGTGGAAGCAGAAAAAAAGTCTTTGGGAGCTGCTAAAAAGGGAAGTTTCCTCTCCCCAAAACCAAAAAAGTATGAGGCTGTTGTTGAGGCAGGCAAAGGCGATGCTTCGCCATGTTCTTCCTAAAAAGGCGAAGGGGCATATTGAGTTTGGCTTGGAGGATCCCTCTCTCATGGGACAGATTTTAGCGGGAGCGGCCCTGCTATATCCGCTGTATGGAGAACAGATACAGATAGTGCCTGTGTTTGATAAAAAGCACTTGGAGGGCGAAATTTTGATTTGTGGAAGAGTTCGTGTGGGCACGATGGGAGTGTTGGCATTGAGGCTGCTCTTTGATGAAACTATAAGAAAATGGCTGCGGCGTTTTTTGCGCTCAGAGAGTGTGGACGGTGGAGACAAAGAAGGGAATGTGAGAATGGAGGAAGAAAGAGAAGATGGCTGAGAATGATTTTAGCACAGAAATTAAGTCTCTGTTTCAGGGGATGGATAGTTTTGTTTCAAGCAAGACGGTTGTGGGAGAACCCATCCATGTGGGAGATACCATTTTGCTGCCTTTGATTGAGGTGTCCTTTGGCATGGCAGCGGGTTCCTTCTGTGACCATGCAAAGAAGAATAACGGGGCTGGAGGCCTGAGTGCGAAGATGAGTCCCTCCGCCATGCTGGTCATTCAAAATGGCATGACAAAGTTAGTCAGCATCAAAAATCAGGATGTGATGTCGAAGATTTTGGATATGGTGCCGGATTTTGTCAATCGTTTTGCAGGCTTTTCCGCAGGAGAGGTCTCGGAGGAGGCTGTGGATGCCGCAAAAGAGGAGTTAAAGAAGGCAGAAGAGAAAAAAGAAAACTGAAAAGGGGTAAAGCGGAGGCTGGATGCATATACTGAGAGCAGAACCTGTTTTTATGGGGGATGAGCGATGAGACATGTGTGCGGCCTCGCTTTTTTTTGCTGTGGAATCGGAATGGCAATCGTCTTGATTGTTCCGAAGACCTTTTTAACCGTGCTTGTAACCATAGGAGTTTTGGTGATAGGATATAATTTGTTTTCTTGTTAAGAAGCAAACGAGGGGGAAGATGAAAAAACCCCTGTGCATCCTAGGATGCACAGGGGTAAAAAATCAGATTAAGCTCTTTCAACTAAACCGGATCTCAAGCAGGAAGTACATACGTACATCTTCTTAGCACCGCCGTTTACTTTCACTTTCACAGATTTTACATTTGCCTTCCAAATCGCATTTGAACGTCTATGGGAGTGGCTCACGTTGTTTCCGAAGTGAGCAGCTTTTTCACAGATTGCACATTTTGCCATCACTTGCACCTCCTTACTCAAAATTGGGCTTAAAAACCACAACATATGTATGATAACAGATAGAATCATATTTTGCAAGTAAAATTTAAAAAAATATTTCTTTTTTTCACGTTCTATGGTAAAATGTTGGCAGCATCGCAGAAATTACAGTTCAGATGGATGTGAGCAAATCGTCTGGATGAAAGGGAAATGAAATGGAGGGAAGCACATGAAGGGGCGAATCAATAACCAGTTAGGCCAAATACAGATTGATTCTGAGGTGATTGCCAGATACGCAGGTACGATAGCGGTGGAGTGTTTTGGGATTGTGGGCATGGCAGCTGTCAGTATGAAAGATGGTTTGGTTAAGCTGCTTCGCAAGGAGAGTTTAACACATGGAATTACCGTCTCGCTGAACGACAATAAGATTCAGCTGGATTTCCATGTGATTGTGGCATATGGTGTAAGTATCTGTGCCGTATCGGATAATCTGATTGAGAATGTAAAATACAAGCTGGAGACCTTCACCGGTCTGGATGTAGAGAAAATCAATATCTACGTTGAAGGCGTGAGAGTGATAGATTAAGGAGGAAGCACCCGTGGACAAGAACAGCATTGACGCTTCGATGCTCCAAAAGATGTTTTTGGCAGCAGCAAAGGGGCTGGAGTCAAAGAAGGAATGGATTAATGAATTAAATGTATTTCCGGTGCCGGACGGCGATACGGGAACCAATATGACTATGACCATCATGGCGGCTGCCAGAGAGGTTGCAGCGATTGAGAAACCGGATATGAAGAGTCTGGCTAAGGCCATCTCTTCCGGCTCTCTTCGCGGAGCACGAGGAAATTCCGGTGTTATTTTATCCCAGTTGTTCCGTGGATTTACCAAGGAGATACGGGAGAGAGACAGCATCACAGGTGAGATTCTTGCCGCTGCCATGGTGCGTGCGACAGAGACGGCATACAAGGCCGTGATGAAGCCAAAAGAGGGAACGATTTTGACCGTTGCCAAGGGAATGTCCGACAAAGCGACGGAGCTTTTGGAAGAGGATTTGGAACTTTCCGAATTTATGAGTCGCATCATTGAGCATGGAGATTATGTGCTCAGCCAAACTCCAGAGATGCTGCCAGTCCTAAAGCAGGCTGGTGTGGTGGATTCTGGCGGACAGGGCTTGATGCAGGTCGTAAAGAGTGCCTATGATGGTTTTCTGGGAAAAGAGACGGTGGCTGAGGGAGAGATTGCAGCAGCAAAACGACCGGTAGTCCGCCCAGAGAAAGAGCCTGAGACGTATGACATCCGTTATGGCTACTGTACCGAATTCATCATCAATGTGGAGAAGGAGTACACCGAGCAGACCGAGCTTGACTTTAAGAAGTATCTGGAGTCCATTGGAGACTGTGTGGTGGTGGTTTCGGACGAGGATATCGTGAAGGTGCATGTGCACACCAATCATCCAGGGCTTGCCTTTGAGAAAGCTCTGACCTATGGCTCCCTGTCTCGCATGAAGATTGACAATATGCGGGAGGAGCACGAGGAGAAACTGATTAAGGATGCCGAGAAGTTGGCGAGAGAGCAGAAGTTGCAGGAGGAAGACAGAACCCCTCATAAACCTTTTGGTTTTATTGCTGTGTCAGTGGGAGAGGGACTTTCCGAAATCTTTCGGGGCATCGGAGCAGACTGCCTGATTGAGGGCGGACAGACCATGAATCCCAGCACGGAGGACATCGTAAATGCCATCCAGACGGTTCCGGCCGATACGATTTTTGTGTTCCCCAACAACAAAAATATTATTCTGGCAGCCGAGCAGGCCAAGTATCTGGTGGAGGATAAGAAGGTGTTGGTGGTGCCTTCAAAGACCGTTCCACAGGGCATCAGTGCATTGATTAATTTCTCTCCGGAGCTTTCGGCAGAGGAAAACTTGCAGGTGATGAGGGAGGAGATGCAGCGTACTAAGACGGCTCAGATTACCTATGCGGTTCGCAACACGACGATTGATGGAGTGGAGATTCACGAGCAGGATATTATGGCTTTAGGCGATTCGGGAATTTTGGCCGTTAGCCGCTCCGTGGAGGACAGTTTGCTGCAGGCAGTGGCTAAGATGGTGGATGACAGTTCTGAGATTATCACTCTGTATTACGGAGAGGAAGTCAGCCAAGAGCAGGCAGAGCAGCTGCTAGCGAAAGTACAGGCACAGTACGATTCCTGTGAGGTGGAACTGCACTATGGCGGACAGCCCATCTATTACTATTTGGTATCGGTGGAATAAAAACTAAGAAAAATAGACAGGTTGCTGTGATAGATTCCCAGAGGGAAGAACATGGCAGCCTGTTTTGTGTACACAAAAAGAAGGGTGCAGGAGGATAAAAGAGGATGAGGGGCTTTTCCAGAAACACACTGAAAACGCTGGCGATGTTTGTCATGTTTGGGGACCATATGGCGGTAGCCCTGCTATATCCGCTCGCAGGCATGACAGCTTTGACGGTGGAGACAAGGGAAACGCTTTCCCTGTTGGCTTACGCACTGCGAACCTTGGGAAGGTTGGCCTTTCCCATCTTTGCCTTCTTTTTGGTGGAGGGCTTTTTTTACACGAGAAGCAAAAGCCGTTATGCTAGGAGGCTTTTTTGCTTGGCCTGCCTGTCCGAAATCCCTTTTGATATGGCAATATCACAAGGATTCCTCGTCTGGGGAAGCCAGAATACGGTATTTACTTTGTGTTTGGGCTTGCTCCTTCTGATTGTGCTGGAAAAAACGCAGTCCTTTTGGCTTCAAATGCTTTTGGTGGCCAATGCAATGGCTTTGTCTGAGCTGCTGCGTTTGGACTATGGAGCGAGCGGGATTCTTCTGATTGCACTCTTGTATTTCTTTTCGGGGAATTCAAGAGAGAAGGCGGTGCTTGGCGGCTGCCTTTGGTTTTTTCAGACCCTAAGACAGTTGGGCTTTGGAGCCTTGGCCTTTGTGCTTTTGTATCGCTATGATGGAAAAAAACAGGCAAATGGCAGAGTGGCAAGACTTTTCTACTTATTTTATCCCTTGCATCTGCTGCTACTGGGAGGGCTGAGGCTTTTGCTCTTTGGCTGAACTTTGCTTTAGGAGGATTATGGAGATGAACGAACAGCCGATTACGGTTTTGAAGGGCGTGGGGGCTAAGACGGAGGCTTTGTTTGCCAAGCTTGGGATTCACACGCTGGAGGAGCTTTTAAATGACTATCCCCGCACGTACAACAGCTATGAGAAGGTCTGCACCGTGGCAGAGAGTCGGGAATCGGCAGGTCTTCCTCTGGCTGTCTGTGCCCGCCTTGTGAAATTGCCGGATATGGTGACGGTGAGCGGGATGAAGATGACAACGCTGACCTTAAGAGAGGGTGGCGTTTCGCTGCGTTTGGTCTGGTATCGGCTTCCCTACATTCGGGCCTTGTTGCGGGTGGGAGAGACCTATGTGTTTGTAGGAAAAATAGAAAAGAAGAGGGGAAGCTTGGTGATGGAGCAGCCGGAGCTGTTTTCTTTTACGGAGTATCAAAAGCTGCTCACCTCCTTGCAGCCAGTGTATGCCCAGACTAAGGGACTGGGAAATAAGAGCATCATAAAGCTCATGAGGCAGGCCCTAGAACAGAGAGAACGTAGAGAAGAGTATCTTCCTAGGGAGCTGCGGCAAAAATATAGTCTTTTGGAGTATGAGGAGGCTCTGGAAGGGATTCATTTTCCAGAAAACAGAGAGCAGCTGTTGCTCTCTCGAAGAAGGTTGGTCTTTGATGAGTTCTTTTTCTTTTTGCTGGCGGTGCGAAGCCTAAAGCAGGGAAAGGAAGAGGAGGAAAGTGCCTACCGAATTCTGCCTTCCAAGGAAGCGGAAAGCTTGGAGAGCCATCTTCCCTATGCGTTGACGGAGGCACAAAAGAATGCGATGGAAGAAATTCGAGGGGATATGGCCAGTGGTAGGACGATGAACCGCCTCATTCAAGGCGATGTGGGTTCTGGAAAGACAATTTTGGCGGTCTTAGCCCTCACAGAAGCCGCCGCTTCTGGCTATCAGGGGGTGTTGATGGCACCCACAGAGGTGTTGGCAAGGCAGCACTTTGAGAGCATACAGGCCTTGTTTGCCACGGCGGGAATCCAAAAGAAGGTACAGCTTTTGACTGGCTCCATGACGGCAAAGGAGAAAAAACTGGCAAGAGAGCGAATTGCCTCGCAGGAGGCAGATATCGTCATTGGAACCCATGCCCTGATTCAGGAGAAGGTGCAGTATGCGAAGCTAGCTTTAGTGGTCATAGATGAGCAGCACCGCTTTGGGGTGGCACAGAGAGCTGTTTTTGGAGAGAAGGGAAGCAAGCCGCATGTGATGGTGATGAGTGCCACGCCGATTCCTAGAACCTTAGCCTTGATTTTATATGGGGATTTGGATATCTCCGTGCTGAGGGAGAGGCCAAAGGGAAGACAGAGCATCAAAAATTGTGTGGTTGGCACGGAGTACCGAGGTCGAAGTTACGCTTTCTTGGAGAAGGAGCTTACGGCTGGACATCAAATCTATGTCATCTGCCCACTGGTGGAAGAGACGGAGGAGATGGAGGCCGAGAATGTTTTGGATTATACGAAAAAATTAAGACAGGAACTGCCAACTTCCGTTCGGGTGGAATATTTGCATGGAAGGATGAAGGCCAAGGATAAAAATCGGGTGATGGAAGAGTTTGTGGCGGGTAAGATACAGGTTTTGGTCTCCACCACCGTGATTGAGGTAGGAGTCAATGTACCGAATGCGACGGTGATGCTGATTGAGAATGCCGAACGCTTTGGTCTGGCACAGTTGCATCAGCTGCGAGGAAGAGTGGGAAGAGGCAATGCACAGTCTTACTGCATTATGATTCATAATTCTAAAAATCCAGAGACTCAAAAACGACTGGACATTTTAAACCGTTCCAACGATGGCTTTTGGATTGCAGAGGAAGACTTAAAGCTTAGAGGAGCCGGAGATTTGTTTGGAGAGAGGCAGAGTGGGGAGATGCAATTTCAGCTTGCCGATGTCTTTTGTGATGCCGAACTGTTGGGGCAGGTTTCAGGGGAGGTTGATGCCTTGCTTTCAGAAGATGGAGGGATTTTCTTAAAAAAGTATGAAATCTTGAGGAAACATCTGGACGAATATCTGAAAAAAAGCTATGATAAATTGTGGTTGTAAGAAAAAGGCTGTACCACAGCAGAAAGATGGAGGGATGAATATGGCAGCAAATGTAGTGATGGAACAGATACTAAAGAGAAGAAGCGTGAGAGCGTTCACAGACCAAGCCATTGACCGAGAGATTTTGGAGGAGTGTGCAAAGGCCGCTATCTATGCTCCAAGTGGAATGGGACGGCAGACATGGCAGTTTACTGTGGTGACAGAACCAAAGCAGATTGCACAGCTTGCAGCAGCCGTTGCTGAGGAGCTACAAAGACCAGATTATGATATGTATCGTCCAACCGCTCTGATTATTCCTTCTAATGATAAGGAGAGCCGCTTTGGAAGGGA
>JAUNGR010000031.1:0-18327 GCA_030524485.1 bacterium
GGCAGCGGCAGAGCGTTGGAATGTAAAGGCAGTCAATGCTGGAATTGGGGATTATAATGTGTCCACAAGCCGTTTCAGCTTTGTGGGTGGTGAGAATGGCGTGGCAATCGAGGAGGAAGCTTTGGCGACTGCCATTGAGGAGGCAGTAAAGAGCGGAAATTATCAGGCTTCCATCGCAGCGACAGCGAAGGAAACCCAGCCGGAGGTGTCCTTGGAGCAGGCGAAGGAGATGTATGAGACCATCGGAACCTACACCACAAAGACTACGAGCAACAAGGACAGAAATACCAACATTTCTCTGGCAGCTGAGGCTCTGAATGGAAGAATCTTAAAGCCGGGGGAGACTTTCTCCATGAACGAGGCAACTGGCGAGAGAACCTATGAGAAGGGCTATCGTCCAGCAGGAGCTTATGTCAATGGAGAGTTGGTTTTGGAGCCGGGGGGCGGCGTGTGTCAGCTGTCTTCCACCCTCTACAATGCCGTGATTTTCTCCGGATTAAAGACAACGGAGCGATATGCTCATAGTTATGAGCCTTCCTATGTGACCCCAGGTGAGGATGCGATGATTAGTTATCAGGGACTGGATATGAAATTTGTAAATACCACGGATTATTCGGTGGGAATCAAGGCTTTGTTCTCCAACCAGACGCTGACGGTGAGCATCGTGGGTGTGCCGATTTTGGAGGATGGTGTGAGCATTTCGATGGAGTCGGAGAAGGTGAGTGAGATTGCACCGCCGGAGCCAAATTACGTGGAGGACACCACCTTACAGCCAGGACAGGAAGTGGTGGTCAAGAAAGCAGAGAGTGGCAGCAAGTGGGTGACTTATCTGGTGAAGAAAAAAAACGGAGAGGTTGTGAGTAGAGAACTGTTCCACAACAGCACCTATAAGGCAAAGGCAGCGACGATAAAGAGAAATACCTCCGGTAAGGTGACGGAGAGCAACAGTGCAGTGGAGACTACAGAGGCACCAAGCGTTCAGGATGGAACTTTGGATACCATTCTGCCAGGAGCAGAGGGTTCCACCGGGGAAAATACCGATAAGAGAGAGGAAGAAACCACGAAGGCGGCTGAGACCACAAAGCCTGTGGAGACGACGTCGGCAGCGGAGACGACAACAGCAGCCGAGAATAAAGAGACAGAAGCACAAGCACCCAGCGTGGCTCCTTCTGAGCCTTCCAGTGAGGTGAGTCCACTCTCCCCAGGCGGGGAGAGCAGTACCCCCATCGTTTCTCCAAATCCAGGGGCTTCCACAGACAATGTGGATGTGGTAAGCCCAAATAACCCATCAGGGAACTAAGGGAAGAAAGTTGTCAAATAAATATATTTTTGTGTATTTTTTTCAGTAATTATTTGCATTTTGTAAAATAATTGGTATAATAACATATAGGTGAGAAACCCTTAGTTGTGGGAAAGAACTAAAAAATTCAACACATAGTAGGAGGAATCTATTTATGGCAAGAAAAATGAAAACCATGGATGGTAACCATGCAGCAGCTCATGCGTCATATGCATTCACAGATGTAGCAGCCATCTATCCTATCACTCCCTCTTCACCTATGGCAGAGGCCACAGATGAGTGGGCAGTTGGCGGAAGAACCAATATTTTTGGTCAGAAAGTGCAGATTACAGAGATGCAGTCTGAGGCAGGTGCAGCAGGTGCTGTGCACGGCTCTCTGGCAGCAGGAGCTTTGACAACCACATACACCGCTTCTCAGGGACTTCTTTTGATGATTCCGAACCTGTATAAGATTGCAGGTGAGCAGCTTCCGGGCGTATTTAACGTATCTGCCCGTGCATTGGCAAGCCACGCACTTTCCATTTTCGGAGACCATTCCGACGTGTATGCCTGTCGTCAGACCGGTTGTGCAATGTTGTGTGAGTCTTCTGTACAGGAAGTTATGGACCTGACACCGGTGGCACACTTAGCAGCTATCAAGGGCAAGGTTCCATTTATCAACTTCTTTGACGGTTTCCGTACCTCCCATGAGATTCAGAAGATTGAGACTTGGGATTACGAGGACTTAAAAGAGATGGCAGATATGGATGCCATCGACGCATTCCGCAAGCACGCTTTAAATCCAAACCATCCATGCCAGAGAGGTTCCGCACAGAATCCGGACATCTTCTTCCAGGCAAGAGAGGCTTGCAACCCGTTCTACGATGCATTGCCGGCCATCGTTCAGGAGTATATGGACAAGGTAAATGCAAAGATTGGTACCGATTACAAATTGTTTAACTACTACGGTGCTCCGGACGCAGAGAAGGTAATCATCGCTATGGGTTCCGTAAATGACACCATTGAGGAGACCATTGACTACTTGATGGCAGCTGGCGAGAAGGTCGGCGTGGTGAAGGTTCGTCTGTACAGACCATTCTGTGCAGAGGCTCTGATTGAGGCCATTCCGGATACCGTAAAGCAGATTTCTGTTCTGGACAGAACCAAGGAGCCGGGTGCTTTAGGCGAGCCGCTGTATCTGGATGTGGTAGCAGCATTGAAGAATACCAAGTTTGATGCGATTCCGATTTATTCTGGTCGTTACGGCTTAGGTTCCAAGGATACCACACCGAATCAGATCGTGGCAGTATACAACAACACAGAGAAGAAGAAATTCACTCTGGGCATCAACGACGATGTGACCTTCCTGTCTCTGGATGCCGGTGCTCCGTTGGTAACCACTCCAGAAGGAACTACCAACTGTAAGTTCTGGGGTCTGGGTGCAGACGGTACAGTAGGTGCAAACAAGAACTCCATCAAGATCATCGGTGATAATACCGATATGTATGCACAGGCATATTTTGACTATGACTCCAAGAAGTCCGGTGGTGTTACCATGTCCCACCTTCGTTTTGGACATACTCCGATTAAGTCCACTTATCTGATTCGTCAGGCTAACTTTGTGGCATGTCATAATCCAGCTTATGTGCGTAAGTACAATATGGTTCAGGAGCTGGTTGACGGTGGTACCTTCCTGTTGAACTGTCCTTGGGATATGGAAGGCATTGAGAAGCATCTTCCAGGTCAGGTGAAGAAGTTCATCGCAGACCACAAGATTAAATTTTATGTGATTGATGGTGTGAAGATTGGTATCGAGACTGGTATGGGACCGACTCGTATCAACACCATCTTACAGTCCGCATTCTTTAAGCTGACAGGCATCATTCCGGAGGAACATGCCATCGAGCTGATGAAGAAGGCAGCACAGGCAACTTACGGACGTAAGGGTGAGGATGTCGTTAAGAAGAACTGGGCAGCAATTGATGCTGGTGCACAGGGCGTGGTAGAGATTACCGTTCCAGAGAGCTGGAAGAATTGTGAGGACGAGGGTCTTGATATCGTTCATGTGACCGAGGGAAGAAAGGATGTTGTGGACTTTGTAAATAACATTCAGTCCGCAGTGAATGCACAGGAAGGAAACAATCTTCCGGTATCTGCTTTCACAGATTATGTGGACGGCAGCACTCCTTCTGGTTCCTCCGCTTATGAGAAACGTGGTATCGCAGTAAATGTGCCGGTTTGGAATCCGGACAACTGTATCCAGTGTAATTTCTGTTCCTATGTCTGCCCGCACGCAGTCATCCGTCCAATCGCTCTGACCGCTGAGGAAGCAGCAGCAGCTCCGGCTGAGATGAAGATGAAGGATATGACAGGTATGGCAGGATTCAAGTTTGCTATGACGGTTTCCGCTCTGGATTGTACCGGCTGTGGTTCCTGTGCAAATGTTTGCCCAGGTATGAAGGGCAACAAGGCTCTGACCATGCAAAGTCTGGAAGAAAACGTAGGCGAGCAGGCTGTATTTGCTTATGGACAGACTCTGCCAATCAAGGAGCAGATCTTTACAAAGTTCAAAGAGACTACTGTAAAGGGCAGCCAGTTCAAGCAGCCGTTGCTTGAGTTCTCCGGAGCTTGTGCAGGTTGTGGAGAGACTCCTTACGCAAAATTGATTACACAGCTGTTCGGTGACAGAATGTTCATCGCAAATGCTACCGGTTGTTCCTCCATTTGGGGCAACTCTTCACCGTCCACACCTTACACGGTAAATGCTAAGGGACAGGGTCCAGCATGGTCCAACTCTCTGTTTGAGGACAATGCAGAGTTTGGTTATGGTATGCTTCTGGCTCAGAAGGCTATCCGTGAGGGTCTGAAGGAGAAGGTAGAGGCTGTTGCAGCAAATGAGAAGGCAACAGATGAGATGAAGGCTGCTTGCAACGAGTGGCTGGAGACCTACAACGTAGGTGCAAAGAATGGTGCCGCAACCGATAAGCTGGTTGCCGCATTGGAGAATGTAGATTGTCCAGTGTGTCAGGAAATCGTAAAGAACAAAGATTTCTTGGGCAAGAAGTCTCAGTGGATCTTCGGTGGTGACGGTTGGGCTTACGACATCGGTTTCGGCGGCGTAGACCATGTACTGGCTTCCGGAAAAGACATCAACATCATGGTATTTGATACAGAGGTATATTCCAACACAGGTGGTCAGTCCTCCAAGTCCACTCCAGTCGGTGCAGTGGCACAGTTCGCAGCAGGCGGAAAGGACACCAAGAAGAAGGATATGGCTTCCATCGCAATGAGCTATGGTTATGTATATGTGGCTCAGATTTCTATGGGTGCAGATTACAACCAGACCATCAAGGCTCTGTCCGAGGCAGAGGCTTATCCGGGTCCATCCCTGATTGTTGCTTACGCTCCGTGTATCAACCACGGTATCAAGAAGGGTATGTCCAAGGCACAGACCGAGGAGAAGTTGGCAGTGGAGACCGGTTATTGGCATAACTTCCGCTTCAATCCGGCAGCAACCGGCAAGAAGTTCACTCTGGATAGCAAGGCTCCGACCGGAGATTATCAGGAGTTCTTGAAGGGCGAGGTTCGTTATGCATCTCTGGCTCTGAAGAATCCGGAGAGAGCAAAGGCTCTGTTTGCAGAGAATGAGGAGCTTGCAAAGGAGAGATACAGCTACCTGAACAAGTTGGTGACTCTGTACGGTGAGGACTAAATTCTGGTGTCTGTAGGAGTTTTGCAGGAATTCTAAAGAGAAAGAGCGAGAAAGCCCTTTAGAGGGCAAGTACAGCGATAACACACGCAGATAAAGAAGCATAGAGGGGCGTGTCGAGAGAAAAGATTCTTTCGGCACGCTTCTTTTTTGCAACCATTTGGTGGCTATTTTGCAATCATTTAGTAGCCGTTTTGGCGTTTTTTTCTTCCGAAAAGCGGTTGCAATTCCCAAGGCTCTGGAGTATAATCGGTGAGGATTTGGACGCAGTTGCTGCGGACAAAGAAAGCAAAAAGGAAAGCAAAAATACAAGAAGGAGTGTAGAAAAAAAATGGTGTTGGAGAACAATCTGGGGAAGGATGACATCAAGAGCTTGGTACGGCGTTTGGCCATTCCCTCGATGCTGGCACAGTTTGTCAGCGTGCTGTACAGTGTGGTTGACAGAATGTACATCGGTAACATTGCGGAAGTGGGAGAGCTGGCTCTCGCAGGAGTGGGAGTTTGTGGGCCGATCGTGACCTTGATTTCTTCTTTTTCCGCCCTGATTGGTTTTGGGGGTTCCCCTCTTTTGAGCATCCGTATGGGAGAGAAGGATGAGGAGGGAGCCAGACAGGTGGTGGCAAACAGTTTTATGATGCTCTGTGTCATCTCGGTGATTTTGACCATAGTTTCTCTTTGTCTGAAGGATGCTCTCCTCATGTGGTTTGGAGCCAGTGAGGTGACTTTTCCTTATGCAAACGAGTACATCACCGTTTATCTGTTGGGAACGGTATTTGCTTTACTTTCCGGTGGTATGAACCAATTTATTATTTGTCAAGGCTTTGCTAAAGTAGAAATGAAGTCGGTCATGATAGGAGCGGCTTTAAATCTGGTGTTGGACCCGATTTTTATTTTTGGCTTTCATATGGGAGCGGCAGGAGGGGCTTTAGCGACTGTACTTTCTCAGGCTGCCTCTGCTGCCTTTGTTCTTGCTTTTTTGTTTGGCCGCCGTCCGCCAGTGCGCATCACCTTTCATGGGTATTCGGCTGCCATCTGTAAGCGTATTCTGATGTTGGGCTTTTCTCCCTTCATCATCATTGCCTTTGACAACATCTTGGTCATCACGCTGAACACCACCCTGCAGCAGTTTGGCGGGCCAGAGCGAGGCGATATGATGGTGACTTGTGGAACCATCATGCAGAGCTTTATGTTGATGGTGACCATGCCTCTAGGCGGAATCACGAGCGGAACCCAGTCCATCTTAGGCTACAATTATGGGGCGAGACAGATGAATCGTGTCCGTCAGGCAGAGCTTCAGATTGTAAAGATTGCCGTCATCTTCTGTACCGTCATGTTCGTGTTATCGCAGGTGGGCTGTCAGCTTTTTGTGCTGCTCTTTACCAGAAATCCGGAGTACATTGCGATGTCTGTTCGTGCCATTCGCATCAGTACTTTGATGATTATCCCATTGGCGGTGCAGTATAGCTTTGTGGACGGCTTCACGGGTATGGGTATCGCACACATTGCGATTTCCCTGTCTTTTTGGAGAAAACTTTTGTTCTTCCTGTTTGTGCTGTTGCTTCCAAGACTGTATGGGGTGGAGGCCGTATTCTGGACGGAACCCATCATTGATGTGTTAGCAGCCATCACAACCTCCACGGTTTATGCCACACAGATAGGAAAGATTTTAAAGAAACGCATCCTGACTCGAAATCTTACTTGATGCGAACCCGATACTGCTCCAACCACAGGTTGATTTGGAGCAGATAAGCCATCATCTGCGGAGCAGCCATGAGTTGACCATACCATGGTTTTCCATAGTCGGATGGAGCCTGAAGGAAGCGTTCCACTTTTTGGACATCCACAAAATGCAGAAGAGGAGAGGAAGGGGAGGCGAGAACCTTACGCAGTTTTGTCGCCAGCCGTTTCTCGTAGCTGGCATCGTAGCTCTTAGGATAGGGGGATTTTTTCCTCCACAGCACCGAATCCGGAAGGAAATCGGCTCCGGCTTCCCGCAACAGTCCCTTGACAATGCCCTTATAAGCCTTCTTTTCCCAAGGCAGATTCCAAAGGTATTCCACAATGCGGTAGTCCGCAAAGGGAACACGGGCCACCATGCCAGAGTAGGCAGCGGCACGGTCCATGCGGTTTAAAAGGGTCTGCATAAACCAAGTAAGATTCAGATAGGAGAGCTTTCGCAGCTGCCGCATGGCTGGGGAATCTTCGGGAGCGTAGGGAACGGCAGCGAGCGTCTCTTCGTAGCGTTTTGCCACATAGGCATCCATATCCAGTGCCTGCAAAAAGTCATCCTTTAGCAGAGATTTGCGGAAATCCAGCTGCATCGTCCAAGGGAAGGTGTGGGCTTTCTGAAATTCCTCCTTGTAGAACCAAGGATAGCCGCCAAAGATTTCGTCCGCACACTCGCCGGTCAGAGCAATGCGGTGTGAGGGAGCAATCTGGGAGCAAAAGTGTAGGAGAGAGGAGTCCACATCGGCCATCGCCGGAAGGTCGTGAGCTAGAACGGAATCCGTTAAAGCATCGGTCTGTGTTTGGGCATCGCACTCGAGATAGTGGTGGTCGCTGTCCAAAAAGGCTACCATCTGCTCCACATAGGGGCGGTCCAGAGAGGGTTGGAAGGCATTGGCTTTAAAGTGTTTGGTGCTGTCCTTAAAATCAAAGGAGTAGGTTGTGAGTTTGCGGTTCTGTTTTTTGAGTTCCTGTGCACAGATGGCGGACACCAAGCTGGAATCCACGCCGCCAGAGAGCAGGGTGCAGATGGGAATTTCGGCTGCCATTTGCCGTTTGACGGCATCCCGAATCAAAAAGGAGACATGTTCTATGGTGGAGGCTTCGCTCTCTTGCTGCGTGTAGCTGGGAAGTTGCCAGTAACGTTTTTTGTTGTAGCCCTCTTTGTTCCATTTTAGAGTGTGGGCTGGAGGCAATTCAAAAATCTGGTAAAAGACGGCTTTTTCTGGACTTCTGGCGGGGCCTATGGAGAAAAGTTCATTGAGTCCCTCAAGATCAATTGCTGCTTCCACATCGGGATAGGCAAACAGAGCCTTCGGCTCGGAGGCAAAGATGAGGGAGTGTTTCTTTTGGGTGTAAAAGAGAGGCTTCACTCCCAAACGGTCACGAAAGAGGGTGAGGGAATGGTCTTTTTCCTGATACCATACTCCAGCAAATACACCGTTTGTCTTTGTCAGAAAGGCAGTGCCAAATTCCAAAAGACCGGAGAGAAGGAGATTGGCATCGCTTTTATCGCCAAGATAAGCCTGCCTTAGTTGGAGTTCTTCTATGAGTTCTTCTCGATTATAGAGTTCTCCGTCCATGGCCAGAGCGGAAGTGAAGGAGCCAAGTTGACGGTAAATCGGCTCCTTCGCTTTTTTGTCTTTCTGAGTGGAAAGATGTGCATAAGAAAGCCCAAGCTCTCCGTTGAGGAAGCTGCCAAAGTCATCTGGCCCTCTGCGTCTCTGGGAGTGATTCATGTTTTCTAAAATATGGCGGTAATATCCCTCCTGCTCCAAAAAGTTTGCCTGTGGCTGAAAAAAACCTGCGATAGCGGACATAGAATCCTTCCTTTCTAAAATTGAAATCTATTTTTAAAATGTTTCTTTTTCATTTTTTTCTATTTTTCCGATCCAAATACTTAAGTGAGAAGAAGACAAGCGAGAAGAAACACGCTCACAAAGCCCAAAAAAACGGGAAGTAGGTTTTTTCTTGCCAGCTCCACGGGGCTGACCTGACAGATGGCAGCCACTGGAATCAAGCCCCAAGGGACGAGGGTTCCTCCACCGACAAAGATGGCGGTCATTTGACCGAGGGCAGCAAGTGCAGGGATGGAGAGACCGACTGCCGTGCCGAAGGTCTGGGCAAGGGAACCGGTGAGAGGAAGACCGGAGAAGCCGGAGCCATCCAGACCCGTGAGACCACCCACAAGCATCTGTAAAAAGATGGCCATGTAGGGGTTGAGGGGGAGGTGGGAGGCCAGCCACAGTGCCCAGTCGTTGAGAATGCCATCTGAAATGCCCTCTCCCAAAATGTTGTGAATGCCCTCACCGCCCAGAAAGAAGAAGGCACCAATGACGATGACGGGGGCAAAGATGCGAATGGCAAAGAGAAAGCCTTCTGTGATAAAGTCCGTGATTTTTTCTAGGGACTGTTTTTTGTACTGCAAAATGGCCCCGATGCAGGTGAGCAGCACAGCCGTTCCGGAGACTAGGCTGGTGGCCTCCCCACCATTGAGACGAAGCAGGAGCAGGAGGGCAATGTCTAGGAGAAAAGCGAGAGGAGTTAGGAGGGCAAGAAAGGTTGCCGCCCGATGGGGAGGATTTTTCCCTTCTTGGGAAAGCACTTTTGGGGAGGGCAAGGCCACTTCTTTGGGACTTTGCTTTTGCAATGTTTTTTGGTTGAGAAAAAAGGCCGCAAGAAGGCTCACGGCTCCCATCACCCAAAAGAAGATACGTCCCTCAGAGAGAACGGAGGCGGTGGGGATGTTGGCGGCATGAGCTGAGATTTTGGGTGCACCCTGAATGATGCAGTCGTAGCTTAGGGCAAAGCCGTGTCCGCTCAGATTCATTGCCATGGCAGCCAGAAGAGGGTTTAGGCCTGCCTTTACGGCAAAGGGAACCAAAATGGCACCGACGAGAGCCACGGAAGGCGAGGGCCAAAGAAAAAGCGAGCAGAGCAACATGGTGAGAGCGAGAATCCACCAAGTCAGGGAGGGCGTTTTCATAATTTTTTTCATCGGAGCCATCAAAAGGCGGTCGCTGCCTAGTTCAGAGAGACATTTGGACAGAGCCGAGACCAGTGCGATGGTGGCGATGATTTCCATAAACTGTCCACCGGCATA
Source organism: bacterium (assembly GCA_030524485.1). GTDB lineage: Bacteria > Bacillota > Clostridia > Lachnospirales > Lachnospiraceae > CAJMNU01. The sequence continues at coordinate 9,817 of JAUNGR010000031.1, forward strand.
GAGGATGGCTCGAAATACCACCTGAATGCCGCCGGAAAGGCTCTTGAGTCCGACCAGTCCCAAAAGGAAGAGAAAGGCGATACAGACTGCGGGAGTATCTTTGCGAAGGATCATCACGGTGAGAATGACAAACACACCGACGAGGTACAGTATATGAAGGGGGGAAATTTGAATTTCTGTCATAAGAACCTCTTTTTTAGAAATCTCTATCTTTATACATATGTCAAAAAGGAAAAAAGTGTTTTCTAAATTGTTACGATTTTGTAAATATTTCTGACTTATATAGATTTTTTTGAGCTGACATGGTAAAGTAGAAAGAACACAAAATGAAAACAGGGAGTTTGAATATACGATGAAATATGCAAAGAGGATATTGGGAGTGTTTTTGAGTGTGCTTCTTGCTGTCATGCCTGCCGTGACAGCTTATGCGAAGCCGGACTGGCCATCGGATACAGGGATTGAGTCGGAAGCGGGAATTGTGATGGACATGAAGTCGGGAGCGGTGCTGTTTGGACAGAATATTCATCAGCAGAAGGCACCGGCGAGCATCACAAAGATTCTGACGGCTCTGGTGGTGCTGGAGGAGGTGCCAACGGAGAAACTGAGCGATATGGTGACTTTTTCCTACGATGCCTGTTACAACGTGGAAGCTGGAAGCGGAAACAAAATTAATATCGAGGAGGGAGATCAGCTTTCCGTGGAGGATTGTCTCTATCTTCTGCTTTTGATGTCCTCCAATCAGGCGGCCAATGCACTGGCGGAGTACGTAGCAGAGACTCGGGAGGCCTTTGTGGATTTGATGAATGAGAGGATACGTGAGATTGGCTGTACGGAGAGCCATTTTGCCAATCCATCCGGATTGAATGACGATAACCAGTATGTGACGGCTTACGACATGGCTCTGATTGCGAGGGAGGCCTACCAGAATGAAAAGCTGGTGGAAATCAACGAGGCCTTGAGCCGCAAACTGACCCCCACCCTCAACCGCCCGAACGGTGCCACGATTGAGATGGAGCATAAGATGCTCTTGGAGGGGGATGCCAATTATTATCCCTATGCCATCGCGGGAAAGACAGGCTACACGTCCATTGCTGGACAGACCTTGGTAACCCTAGCGGAGCACAACGGGAGGAGGCAAGTGGCGGTCACCCTAAAGAGTACGGCATGGACGCATTACAAGGATACCCGCACTCTCCTCGATTTTGGTTTTGCCCGTTTCCAAAACTTGAACGTTGCGGAGCATGAGACTTGGCTCTCACAGGCGGAGGAGATTGCGATTGGGGAGGAGAAGTATGCACCGGAAGAACTGTCCTTGGATGAGACTGCTGAAATTACGCTGCCCAACGACGCTGTTTTTGCGGATGTGGACAGAGAGTTGGTGACAGACTTAACGGAGGAGCATCCGCAGGGAGCGGTGGCTCGCTTAGACTACCTGTACAATGACAGAAAGGTTGGCAGTGTCTATGTTTATAGCAGTCGTCCGGTGGCGGTGACGGATCCGGATGCTGAGAGCAGTACGCAGGAAGTGGAAGGTGAAGAGACGACAACAAGTCCAAGTCCCGACGAGGACGCGAACGTGGCGGATGGAAAGTCTGTGGGAGTGGGAAGAATCGCAGCGATTGTGCTTGCTTTCTTGGGTGTGGCAGCCGTGGCAGCGGCAGCGGTGGCCTCCTTCTTTTGGCAAAAACGCAAGCAGGAGGAAAAGAGGTTGCGTGCACAGAGGAGAAGGGAGAGAAGAAGACAGATTTTGGAGGAGACTGGCTGTTCTGAGGCGGAGTTTGACCGTCTCTTGGATGACCGAATGAAACGAACGGGAAGAGGAGAAAGGCCAGAAAGGCTGGCTGAGGACGAGGACGACGAGTTCTTGGATGAGCCATAAAAGAAGCACGAAAGGAAAAAGAGTGAAAAGAAGAATCGGAGAGAGCAAAGGCTTTTTTCGATTCTTTTTCTTTACAAAAAAGGAAAAGTATGCTATAAGTGTATTAATAAACTTAATACAGTTAATACTCTTGGTACAGATGTCATTCGTATCGACAAGACAGAGACACAAAGGGTTGAGACAGAGAGGAGCGTTGGCATGTTGATTCTGGATTACAGGGATAGAAGACCCATCTATGAACAACTGGTAGACCGTCTAAAAGAAGGCATTCTTCGGGGAGTTTGGAAGGAAGAAGAGCAGCTTCCTTCGGTGAGAAGTCTAGCGATTGATTTATCCATCAATCCGAATACCATTCAGAGAGCCTATGCGGAGTTGGAGCGACAGGGTTTCATCTACTCCGTCAGAGGGCGGGGGAGCTTTGTGGCAGGGCTTGGGGAGATACGGCAGAGCCACCGACAGGAGCTTTTCAAGAAAGCCAAGGATTTGGTGGAAGAAGCGAAGGCTGCTGGTGTGACAAGAGAGCAGTGGGAGGCCTTGTTGGCACAGGCTTGGGCGGAAGAAGAGATGGGAGAACAAAAAGGAGGCGGGAGAGCATGATTCAGGCAGTGAATGTGACCAAGCGTTTTGACGAGATTGTTGCGGTGAATAAGCTGAGTGCACAGATTCGAGAGGGCAGTGTGTTTGGATTGGTTGGAACCAACGGAGCTGGAAAGAGTACCTTTTTGCGCATGGTGTCTGGTATTTTAAAGCCAGATGAAGGAGAGATTCTGCTGGATGAGGTAGGGGTGTTTGAGACGGTGGCGGCGAAGCAGAAGTTCTTCTACATTTCGGACGATGCCTATTACTTTAGCAATGCAAGTGTGAAAGAGATGATGCAGTTCTATGCACTGGCCTATCCCAACTTTCAGAAAGAACGATTTTTTAAGCTTCTAAAGGGCTTTGAGTTGGATGCCAATCGAAAGGTCAACACCTTTTCTAAGGGCATGAAAAAGCAGCTATCCATCTTGTTGGCTCTCTGTGCCAAGACCGATTACATCCTCTGTGATGAAACCTTTGACGGCCTGGACCCAGTGATGAGACAGGCGGTAAAGAGCCTGTTTGCCGAGGATATGCAGGAGAGAAATCTGACTCCCATCATCGCCTCTCATAATCTGAGGGAGCTGGAGGACATTTGTGACCATGTGGGTCTGCTGCACAAGGGAGGCATCCTCCTTTCCAAGGAGCTGGATGCCATGAAGTTAGACATTCACAAGCTGCAGTGTGTATTTGCGGAGGATAAGGGTGAGCCAGATTTTAGTGGGTTTTCTATCCTGAAGAAGGAAAAGAGAGGACGCTTGTATACCCTCACAGTGAGAGGAGGGAGGGAGCAGGTAAAGGCAGAGATGGAGGCACAGCAACCGCTCTTTTTTGAGCTGCTTCCCTTATCTTTGGAGGAGATTTTTATCAGTGAGACGGAGGTAGTGGGTTATGACATCAAAAAGCTTATTTTTTAAATGGATGAGAGAGGATATCCGACATAGGCTCTGGGCACTGGCACTATCCTTTCTTGCTTGGTTTTTTATTTTTCCGGTTCGAATGGCTTTGATTCCTGGAGATTATGAGGATTTCGATGGGCTTATGGCGAAGCAGCAGATGGCAGTGCGGGCGGAAGGATGGTTTGCTCTTGACAATGGTTTTGTGATTTTTGTGATGCTTGTGGGAGCGATTCTTTTGGGAGCCTCCAGCTTTTCCTATTTGCATTCCAAGAAGAAGGTGGATTTTTATCACAGCCTTCCCGTGAGAAGGGAGTTGCTGTTTGCCGTAAACTTTCTGGATGGCATTTTGCTGCTCTTTGTTCCGTATCTGCTCTGTGCATTGGCAGGGGCAGCACAGGCAATGGTATTTGGAGCAAGGCCAGCGATCCTTTTTTGGAATATAGCCCAGTCCCTTGGCTTTCATTTGGTGTACTACTTGTTGCTCTATGCTACGGTTGTGATAGCCATGATGATGACAGGCAATCTCTTTTTGGGTTTATTGGGAACGGGAGTGTTTTTCTTTTATGTTCCTATGGCAGCCATTTTGATAGAGGGCTTGTTTTCCACCTTTTTTGATAGCTATGTGTATGGCTCTGTTCAGACGGGGTGGGGCAACTGGATATCACCAGTATCTGCCTACTTTATGAGTCTGGAGAATTTACCGTTTCGGAATGTAGAGGGAGGAAGCTATCCCATCCTTCCTTGGGGAAGGCTTTGGATGCCTTTGCTTTGTGCTTTGCTTTTGATAGGTTTTGCCCTTTGGCTTTACAAAAAACGTCCCTCAGAAGCGGCAGGAAGGGCAATGGCCTTTCCCTTATCCAAAACGCCGATAAAGGTGTTGTTGGTGCTGCTTACATCTTTGGGAGGCTGTCTTATCTTCGCTGTGATTCGTGACACCCTGTCATGGATGCTGTTTGGCTTGCTATTTACGGCAGTCTTTGTTCATAGTCTGATTGAGATTTTGTATCATTTTGATTTTAGAAAGCTTTTTGCCCATCTGGGGCAGCTTGCCTGCTGTTTGCTTGTGGTTTGCGCTATCTTTTTTGCCTTCTATCTGGACCTTTTTGGCTATGACCATTATCTGCCAAAGTCTGAGGAGCTGGAGAGTGCGGCTATCAGTAGTTATGGGCAGGATTCCTGGGTCTCCTATTGGTTCTTTCAGAGAAACAAAGAAGGAGAGTTGGAACAAAACTGGGAATCTAATGTTTACGAGTATGCGAAAGAGCATATGTTTTTGGAAGATAAGGAGACAGCACTTGCACTTGCACAAATAGGGGTGGAGAATTTGGGAAAAGAAAGAGAGGAGGAGCAAGAATACATCCAAGTGCGTTTTTGCTACCGTTTGAAGTCCCAAAAAGAGGTGGAACGCCAATATAGAATACCAGTAGACGATGCATGGGAAGAAAATTATAGCAAACTTGCAGACAGTGCACAGTTTAAGGATGGAAAATATCCGCTTCTGCAGCAAAGCTCAGAGGACATTTACCGTATGCAGGTAAAGTTCCATGAGGGAAGAGTCTATGGAAAGGTGGAAATCAATGAGGAGGACATCGCAGAGCTGCTAGCTGTCTACCAGAAGGATTTCTATGCTCTCACAGTGGAGGAACAGAAGGAGGAAGTTCCGATTGGCAGCCTGTCCTACCTTCCAGTGAAGGATTTGGGAGACCGAAAGGTTTTTGAGAGGGAACAGAAGGAGAGGAATGACGATTGGAGTCAACAGATTGTAGAGGGAGATGCCGATAATGATGTTATTCCTTATCCCATCTATGCTTCCTTCCAAAATACCATTGAGTGGTTAAAGCAGCATGGTGTGGATGAGAGTGCGGAGCGATGGCAGCCAGATATCTGCAGGGTGACACGCTGGTACGATGAGGAAAATCAAATGTACAGTGAGCCGGAGCAGGTAGAAGCCTTGTATGAGGCAGCGGTTCCCAATGAGTATTGCTACCTCAATGATTGGATGGAATACAATTCGGATTGGGAAGGCGAATTTGAGAAACAAGGAGAGACCAATAGGAAGCAGACATATCAGTTCCGTGAGGACAAACTGCCAGAGTTCTTACAGTAAAAGTCCTGTGCATACCACAGCTGCGAAGAAAGTGACTTTCATTCAGAGTGGGAAAGCAGGTCCGTTTCGAGTGAAAGGAACAGTAAGAACCTCTCTGCCCCCAAAAAGCAAGAGATTGACGAATGAGGCGAAAAAGAGTAAAATAAGGGGCAGAGAGGAGGAAACAAAATGAACTTTTTTGAGGATTTAAGCAAAACCATCTCCGACAAGGGAAAGGAAGCAGTCAGCAAGGCAAGAGAACTCACAGATGTTTTGAAGCTAAAAGCACAGCTTGCTGGCGAGAAGACAAAGTTGAATGAGATTTTTCAGACACTGGGACAAAAATATTATGAGCAGTGTCGAGAGAACGAGGTGAGTGAGGACTTTGCGGAGGACTTCCTTGCAGTCAAGATGGCAAAGGATAGAATTGCCGCTTTGGAGAAGGAGATTTATAATCTGGAGGGATGTCGAACCTGTCCGGAGTGTGGGGCAAAGCTGAGTCAGGAAGATGTCTTTTGCAGCAAGTGTGGGGTAAAGATGCCGCAAAAGCCTTCTGAGGATGAGTCAATTTTCTCCGAGGAAGTGGGTGAGGATGCCTCCGCCGAGGAAGAGCAAGAGACCGCAGAGGAGTTCGCCACGGTGCAGGAGAAAGAGGGCATCGAAGACTCCCATGTGGTGAAAGACGATGAAAAGGGAAGCAGCGAGGATGCCGAGGATGGCTCCGTAACTGTAGAAGCGGAAGTGGTCAAAGAGCCATGTGATGCAGGAGGAGAGGAAGAATCCTCCAAGAAAGAGGCCTAGGACAAAGGGCAGCAGGATGAGTCCGGCGGATAGGACGGAGAAAGGATTGCCTAGGCGAAGGCCCTCAAAGAAACGTTTGGCGGTCTCTATCAGGCTGTAATAATATCCGAACATCATAAGCAGCAAAGAACCGCTGACACCTGGGACTATCATGGTGACAGAGTAGAGAAGGCCAAGAGCCAAGGTGATAAGAAGCGTCTGAGGAAGCAGGGGAAGAGGCTTTCCTGCATCCAAGGGTGGCTTTTGGGCAGCAAAACAGAGAGTACATGTCAAAAAGACCAACAACACAAGGAGACAGACGAAAGTTTGTCTCCTTGTGTGCGGCTCTTTTTGACAGCGGCCAAAGAGAGTGGGTGTACCACCTAGGAGAAAGCCGGCGACGGTCATGGCGAAGGGATAGGGATGTGTGCTCAGCAGATATTCTGCCATATAGGTGAAGGCGACGAGAGTCAGCAGACAGCCAACCAGAAAGGGAGCTAGGGTTTTTAGGCTGTTTTTAGGTTTACAAAAGAGTTGGGAGACAGCAGAAAGCAGGGATTCGTAAACGCCCATAGAGAGGGCTAGGGTACCGCCGCTGATGCCTGGAAGCACGCAGGCGGCACCGATCAACATTCCTCTTAAGACATCAAAGAAGGAGAACATAGGCAATCCTTTTTTCTTTTAGGATATGCAACTCTTGCCTCGAATAGAAGAGATTCTAAAAAGCACTAGCCAAAGAGGACTCCCAGCACACCGTAGGAGACGATGGACATAATGACGGTTGCCATAATGACACCTAAAACGATGGCGAGGAAGGCTTTTTTGATGTCCATGTGTAGCAGAGAAGCGATGAGAGCACCGGTCCATGCACCAGTTCCTGGCAGGGGGATGCCCACAAAGAGGGTGAGTCCCCAAAAACCCAAGGTCTCAATCTGTTGCTTTTTGCTCATTGCTTTGCTTTCCAGCCAGTCTGCGATGCGGCAGAGTCCCCTGACCTTCTTCATCCAGCGTAAGATGTGATTGATGAGAAGGAGAATAAAGGGGATGGGAAGCAAATTTCCTAGGATACAAAGGGGAATGGCAGTCAAAATCGGCACATTTAAAAGAGCCGGAGAAGCCGCCAAAAGGCCTCCTCTCAGTTCCAGAATCGGAACCATGGAGATAATAAAAATAATCAGTTCTCCGGAGAGAACGCCGCCGAGATTAGCGGTAAACCATTGTACAAGTGTGTCCATCATAGTACTGTTTTCCTCATTTCTGTTTCGATATTGGTAGTCCTGCAAACGGTTCCGACAGGGGCAGAACCGTTTTTATTATAACAAAAAAAGAGAGAAAGGAAAGTAAATTTTTCATAAAATGAAAAATTTCGTCAGATGGAAGAAAAGAAGATGAATTCAAACAAGAGAGAACTTGAGACCATTTGCATCCAAGGCGGATGGCAGCCAAAAAACGGGGAGCCGAGAGTGCTTCCCATCTACCAGAGTACCACATTTAAGTATGAGAGCAGCGAGCAGATGGGCCGCCTGTTTGATTTGGAGGAAGACGGCTATTTTTACACCCGTCTGGCAAACCCGACAAACGATGCGGTTGCCGCAAAGATTTGTGAGATGGAAGGTGGCGTTGCCGCCATGTTGACTTCCTCCGGACAGGCCGCCAATTTTTATGCCCTTTTTAACATCTGTTCCGCAGGCGACCACTTTGTGAGCACAGCGACCATCTATGGTGGTTCCACCAACCTGTTCACCGTCACTCTAAAAAAGATGGGAATCAGTTGCACATTGGTGGATCCGGATGCCTCCGAGGAAGAGTTGGAGAAGGCCTTTTTGCCGAATACCAAGGCAGTCTTTGCGGAAACCATCGCAAATCCGGCTCTGGTGGTTTTGGACATTGAGAAATTTGCGAGAGTGGCTCATAAGCATGGGGTTCCGTTGGTGGTGGACAATACCTTTGCAACCCCGATTAACTGCCGTCCCTTTGAGTGGGGAGCGGATATTGTGACCCACTCTACCACAAAGTACATGGATGGTCATGCCATGGCAGTGGGTGGCTGCATTGTGGACAGCGGAAATTTTGATTGGCAGGCAGAGGCAGAGAAGTTTCCAGGGCTGACCACACCAGATGAGTCCTATCACGGCATTGTGTACACCGAGCGTTTCGGGAAGGCAGCCTATATCACCAAGGCCACCGCACAGTTGATGCGAGACTTGGGTTCCATTCCAGCACCGCAGAATTCCTTCCTGCTGAACGTAGGTCTGGAGACCTTGCATTTGCGTGTGCCTCGCCACTGTGAG
>JAUNGR010000031.1:18337-24348 GCA_030524485.1 bacterium
TAGAGGCCAGAGAGGATGTGGCTTGGGTTAACTACCCAGGGTTGAAGAGCAACAAATATCATGCTTTGGCTGAGAAATATATGCCCAAGGGAACCTGTGGAGTCATTTCCTTTGGTCTAAAGAGCGGAAGAGAGGGAGCCGGAGCTTTCATGGATAAGCTGAAACTGGCTGCCATCGTCACTCATGTGGCGGATGCCAGAACCTGCGTGCTGCATCCGGCGAGTCACACCCACCGTCAGCTCACCAACGAGCAGCTGGTGGAGGCAGGCGTGGATCCGTCCTTGATTCGTCTGAGTGTGGGAATTGAGAATGTGAATGATATCATTGCAGATCTGCGTCAGGCCTTGGAGCAATAAAAAAGCCTGCAGTCAGCTAAGGTTCTGATTCGGATTGATACAGTTATAAAAAGAGGTTGTTGCTGGTACGATGTTGAAATCGAAAAGCAACAACCTCTTATTTGTTGTCTCAAAAAGGAAGCTCCAAACTACCCGTTGTCAAAAACCTTTGATTCTTTGATTCTGCTTATCCTTTAAATCCTCTTAGGATGGGGGATAAGGGTTTGTATACCAAAAAGGCGATGATGACACTGCACAGTCCCTTCAAAAAGGTGAAGGGCATATTGAAGTACAAAAGGCAGTCCAAAAGTCCGTTCACTTGGGGCAGTATCGCCTGATAGGCTTTGATAATGCTATCCATCGGCATAAAATTAGAATAAACCGGATACACAATGTAATAGTTTGTGAGCACGCTCATTCCCGCCATGACCACAGCACCGACGAGGGAACCAAGGAGGGCAGTTTGTTTGCTCTTTTTGTGGGAGTAAATCCAGCCGGCGGGAACCACAAAAAAGATGCCCAAAAGCAGGTTAGAAAACTCACCGACCCCTCCTGTGGTGCTAAAGAGTAGATTGATCAAATTTTTGATCAGACACACCAGTGCACCGGCAAGAGGACCGAGGGAAAAGGCTGCAAGCAGGGCAGGCAGCTCGGAAAAATCCATCTTGATAAAGCTGGGCATAAAGGGAACATTAAAGCTAAAGAACATCAGGACGGCTGAGACAGCCCCCATCATAGCGACTACCGCCATGCGGCGGATTTTTTCATCCGTCCGGCGGACGGATGTAGAAAGTGTTTGATTCATGTTTTTATTCCTCCTTAAATTCTTTCATCCAGACTGTACTGTTGGTTTGAGAATTGCACTCAATCGGCCTCCTTTTTCGGAGGTTCGCGGACTGTGGCCTTATGGCCTCACCGCCAGTCGAGAATTGGCACTAGGCCTCACTCTGCCCTGAAGGTAGGGGAATTCTTAGATTTTTGAGACAAAATTATTATAACGAGCTTTGAGACGTTTGTAAAGAGAAAAAAAATATGATATGATACCAGAAGCAGCGGGGGAGAAGGAAAAAGTCTCCCTTGAGGGAACAAAAAAGGAGGAAGACTTGTGAGAAGAGCAAGAAAATTGTTGCGAATTGTTTTTGGGAGAACGATGTTTGTGCTGGTGTTCTTTTTGATTCAACTTGGATTTCTCATCCTTGGCATGAGGTGGTTGGCGGAGTATCTGACCTACTTTTACGGGGTGAATCTCCTGTTCGGAGCCGCTGTGGTGATCTGGATTTTAAATGAGGAAAGCAATCCCAGTTTTAAGATGGCTTGGATTGTACCAGTCTTGGTTTTTCCGGTCTTTGGCTGTCTGTTCTACATCTTTGTACAGCTGCAGATTGGCACCAAATTGCTGGCTCTGCGCCAAAGACAGGTGGAGGAGGCAACTGCCTTTTGCCAAGAGCAGGATGCAGGGGTGGAAACCAGAGCGAAGGAGGAATCCATGGCCTTATACCGGCTTAGCAGCTACATCAAGCGTGTGGGAGGCTGTCCGCTGTATGAGAACAGTTCCGTGCAGTACTTTCCTTTGGGGGAGGACAAGTTTGCGGCTCTGCTGCGGGAGTTGGAGCAGGCAAGGCACTTTATTTTTATGGAATATTTTATTGTGGAACAGGGGTATATGTGGGACTCCATACTGGAAATCTTGGAGAGAAAGGCAAAGGCGGGTGTGGAGGTGCGTATGATGTATGACGGCACTTGCTCCTTGGTGTTGCTCCCCTATCATTATCCCAAACAGTTAGAGAAAAAGGGCATTCGCTGCAAGATGTTTGCTCCGGTAAAGCCAGCTCTCTCCACCTACCAAAATAACAGGGATCACAGAAAAATTGCCGTGATTGACGGGCATACTGCCTTTACCGGAGGCATCAATCTGGCAGATGAGTACATCAACAAGAAGCAACGCTTTGGGCATTGGAAGGACACGGCTGTAATGATTAAGGGGGAGGCGGTAAGGAGTTTTACCATGCTCTTTTTGCAGATGTGGAATCTGGCGGAGAGGCACATAGAACCCGAGGAGACCTTAAAATCCTATCTCTGTCGGGACTTTCCAAAGCCGAAGAAGATGGAGGGGCTGCGGGAGGGTGGCTTTGTGCTGCCGTATGGGGACAGTCCCATGGATAAGGAAAATGTCGGGGAGTCGGTCTATATGGATATTCTCTATCAGGCGGAGCACTATGTGCACATTATGACTCCCTATCTCATCTTGGATAACGAGATGCAGCTCGCCCTGACTTATGCCGCTAAGAGGGGCGTGGAGGTGGTGATTTTGATGCCGCACATTCCGGACAAGCTGTATGCTTATCTTTTGGCAAGGTCCTATTACGAGGAGTTGCTTCGCTGTGGAGTTCAGATTTATGAATATACGCCGGGCTTTGTTCACGCCAAGATGTTTGTCAGCGACGATTGCAAGGCGGTGGTGGGCACCATCAATCTGGATTATCGCAGTCTGTATCTGCACTATGAATGTGCGGTTTATCTGTACAAAAATCCGGCTGTGGCGGACATTGAGAGCGATTTTCAAACGACTCTGCAGCAATCTCAGCCCATCAGTTTGCAGGCCTGTCGCAAATATTCGCCCCTTCGCCAGTTTGCGGGAAGGGCACTGCGCCTTTTGGCTCCTCTGATGTGAAGATATCAGAAGCACTCTGTGCGGAGAATTCGGTACGATAGGAGGAAAAGGAGGCTGTTCACAAAGGATTCACAGCTTTTTGACTCTGCTTTCAGCATCTGAACACAAAATGGTCACATTTTCTTGTTACTCTGAGACAGTCAGAAATGAAGAAGAGATGAAGAAAAGATGAAGCAGAATGAAAGAGAGGAGCAGTTGTTATGATAAATCGGAAAATCGCAGCCTCTATGGCAGCCGTCATGGCCGTGTCTGCCTGTGTGCCAATGACTTCCTTTGCGTCTTCTACCTTTGAGATGAGAAAGAAGGTGGTTGGCATGGCAGGAATCATGGATATCATCGGAGATATGAACGAAAATGTGAGCCGTGGGGAGTTTGCCCGTATGCTGGTGATGGCGACAGAGTATCAGACCGTGGGAGAGCAGGAGAATCGAACTTCCGTCTACTCGGACGTAAGCAACACCAATGAATATGCCTACTATATCCAGACAGCCGTGCAAAATGGATGGATGAGCGGATATCTGGGTGGGGAGTTCAGACCCAATCAGGGCATCACCCTGCAGGAGGCGGTGAAGGGCATTTTGGCTCTGTTGGGCTATGAGGACAGTGATTTTTCTGGAAATCTGACCGGTGGCCGCATTGCAAAATACAAATATTTGGAGTTGAACGAGTCAATCGGCAGAGAAGCGACGGAGATTCTGACTCGAACCGATTGCATCAACCTCTTTTATAATTTATTAAAGACCCCGACCAAGGGAGGCACACAGTCGAGCAGCTATTATGGAAAGGTGCTGGATTGCAGTCTGACCTCGGATGGGGAGATCGATGCCTATGCTATGGCGGACAATTCCTTGGTTGGCCCCAAGGCGATGGGAACTTCCTTGGAAGATATGGTTCCGTTTAAGTTAAAGAAGTCGAATCTATTCTTGGATGGAGAGCAGGCCAGCGTCAGTGAGATTGAGGACAATGCGATTGTCATCTACTATCACAAGGGAACAAAGACCGTTTGGGCTTACAGCGACAATGGCGAGGAAGGAAAGCGAGGAGCCGCCACCGGAACCATAGAGAACATCTATTATGGCTCCATGGATGTGATGACTCCGGTGCAGGTGGAGATTGATGGAAGAATCTATAGCCTTTCCAGCTCGGATGTGCAGTTTGCCTTCTCCATGTACGGAGATTTGCGGGTCGGGGACGAGGTCACGGTCATTTATGAGGCAGCGGATGACGGGGAAGGCGATACCACCTACACCATCGTGGACTATATGGAAGAATAGTGGGGGCTTTTGGATATGGCAAAGATAGGGCTTAGAAGCAGAGGAAAGCAGAGCACTCAGGTGGAAGACAACTCAGCCAAGAAGTGGAAAAAGAAGAAAAACAAGGGAAAAAAAGTAGTGGTTGTTCTGATTCTAGTAGTGGCAGCTGGAGCTTTTTTCTATGTGAGACAAAAAAATATGGCGGCAAATGTGGCGGCAGCTGGAGACCGCTCGGTGCAGACAGCGATAGCGGATAGGGGAGACATCAACTCCACCTTGACTTCCTCCGGAACCTTGGAGGCAAAGGATACGTACTCGATCACCTCCCTGATTGATGGTGAGGTGCTGGAGGCCAATTTTGAAGAAGGCGATATGGTGGAGAAGGGACAGGTGCTGTACCGCATTGATTCTACCTCCATTCAGACGCAGCTGGATAATGCGGAGAACAGCCTAAAACGGGCACAGGAGAAATATCAGGATGCTCAGCAGGAGTATCAGGAGGTGTTAGGGCAGTACCAGAGCCGCAGTTTCTCTTCCTCCTATGCAGGTTACATAAAGACGTTGTATGTGGAAGCGGGAGATAAGGTTAATACCGGAACGAAGATTGCGGATGTCTACAGCGATAGCCAGATGAAGCTGCGTCTGCCCTTTTTGCGGGAGGATGCGGCACAGTTGGCAGTCGGGGACGAAGCGACGGTGACTTTGGAGGAGACTTTAGAGACCTTGAGCGGCAGAGTGACCGCCATCAACACGATGGAGGAGGCCTTGGCCGGTGGCCGATTGGTGCGATATGTCACCATTGAGGTCAACAATCCGGGCGGACTTACCAGTAGCACGGTAGCCACTGCCACGGTGGGGGAGGCTCTCTCTGCAGCAAGCGGTACCTTTGAGGCTTCCGTGGAGAAGGAGCTGTACTACCAGTTGGATGAGGGCGTGACCATTGAGGCTCTGGCCTTGGATGAGGGAGATGCCGTGAGTGTGGGGCAGACCATTTTTACGATGACGGCAGAGTCCGTCAATGACATCTTAGAAAAATACGAGGACACCGTAGAGGACAACAAGGACAGCGTGCAGCAGGCAGAGAACAGTCTGGAGAATGTCAACGACAATCTGGAGGACTATGTGATTACAGCTCCGATTTCCGGACAGGTGGTGCAAAAAAATACCAAAGTGGGCGACAATGCCAAATCCGACAGTTCCAATGCGATGGCGGTGATTTATGACCTTTCCTCCCTGACCTTTAGCATGTCGGTGGATGAGACCGAGGTGTCCGAGGTAGAGGTGGGGCAGGAAGTGGAAATCCTTGCGGATGCTTTCTCGGATGAAAGTTTTTCAGGAGTGGTCACCAATGTCAGTCTGGTCAGCACCTCCTCCCAAGGAGTCACAAACTATCCAGTGACCGTCACCATCACAGAGATTAAAAATTTACTTCCGGGCATGAATGTGGATGGAACCATCATTGTCGGCAGTGCCAAGGATGTCATCCGAGTACCTTCTGGTGCACTGCAAAGAGGCAACCGTGTGTATGTAAAAGACGATTCTGTGACCGAGCTGCAGCCGGGAGCACCGGCCGTGGGCTTTCGGATGGTGGAAGTGGAGACCGGTCTCATCAGCGACGATTATGTGGAGATTGTGAGCGGAATAGAGGAAGGCGATGAGGTTTATGTATCCGAGTCCACCGAGAGTACTTCCTTCAACATGTTTGGCGGCGGTATGGGCGGCGGCATGGGAGGCGGTCCTGGCGGTGGTATG
>JAUNGR010000032.1 GCA_030524485.1 bacterium
GACAGACTTTCATGGTGAGGTGGTGCATCCATCAGTCGGGTGCATGAAGGTTTTAGTAGGAAAGCGAGAACTTTCCTACTAAAACAAAACAAGAGCCTGTCGCAGCCCCTTTCTCTGCAACAGGCTCTTGTCCTAATTGTTATCTTAAAATAGCTTTACGGTGAAAAGAAGCGAGTCTGCTTACTGCTCAGCCCAAACACCGTCTTTGTCCACATAATACTCGCCTACCCAAGTATCTGTCATCAAAGCTCCCTTGGTTCCATCGGAAACTTCATTGAAGTAATACCACTTTCCGTCAATCAGGTGCCAGCCAGTATACATTCTTCCGCCTGTTCCATCCGGAATTGCGTGCAGATAGTACCATCTATCCTCTACCTTCTGCCAGCCTGTCACCATGTAGCCGTCATTTCTAAAATAATACCACTCGATAGTTCCCTGATAAGGAAGCTGTTTCCATGTATTTGCCAGCCAAGTGCCATCCTGTTTCTTGCACCACCAACCAATGCTGTCCTGTACCCAAGAATTGTCCGTAAATACTTCTTCTTGGCTTGTCTGACTTTGGGTCTTTGTGGTATCAATTACAGTTGGCGGAACCTTGCTGCTAGAGCCGCTGCCACCGGAAGAACTTCCGCCAGAAGAACTTCCGCCAGAGGATTTTTTCAGCATAAAGTTCTGTGCGGTACGCTTCAACTCTTTTTCTCTTTGTCCATCCACACGGAACTCCGCTGCGATGGTATTGGTGCCTCTTACTGCCTTATTTTTAAGAGTCTGACTCTTAATGGTGATTCTGGTACTACCTTCGTCCTTTGTGTAGTCCTCTCCATCCACCAGTTTCTCACCGTTCAACCAGAATCCTTCAAACTCTCTAAACTGTCCAACAGATACAAAGAGCTGGTCGTTCGTGTTCGACAAAGAATACTCATAGGAACCCTCTGAAGTCAATCTACCGACTGGAGTCTCAATGTGATAGCCCTCATCCGATGCCAAGTAAACGTTCGTATTGCTGTTTCTTTTTACAGTCAGAGTAAATTCTGCATAGGAAGGCTCAAATTCCTCTCTGCTGTATTCTGCCATTACCTTAATAGGAAACTCTCCCGATTCTGTCGGAACACCGTAAATCTCACCTGTATTATAGTACAGTTCCAATCCTTCTGGGAGTTTTCCTTCTACCACCTCAAAGCCTACCTGATTCCAATCGTGCATATTGTTGGTTGCTACCATGTAGGAATATGGCACATACTTAACTGCATCGTCCAATTTCTCTGTAATAATGGATGGATTTCCTGCCTTACCAGTTAATTTGATGAAAACATCTTCCTGACCATCTGCAGAAATCTTTACAGTACCAGAGACATCTCCTTCTCCATCTGGAAGCAAACGTATCTTTGCAAGGTTTGCCAACTCTCCGTAGCTACTTCCTGAATACACTTCTTCAAATGCGGCCAGAGTGTCATTGTTCTCGCCACCTACAACCCAATAATCATCCAGTTTCACATTGACAGCATCCAAAAGCTCAACCTTTAAACCAGTAAGCTCCTCATCTCCGATGTTTGCAATCAAGATATCATGACGATTTTCGAAGTACTCATTCAGGAAGATTTCTCTCTCATCTGGTCCATTTACAAATAATTTGGGACCATGTTCTCTCTTCACAAAAGTAACCTGATAGTTCTTCAAATTTTCTCCGATATGCACCTGATAATACACGGGTCCTTCTGAAAAATCTTGCTCAGATACACCTGATATCTGCTCATTTCCACTATGTACCTTTACATCATCCGGTTTCCAGAAAGTGGGTTTCAGTTTGGACAAGTCTACCTCATCATCCAAAATCATTACCGTCTGGTATCCGAATCCATATATGGTATCCAAGGTTTTATCAGAATCATTTTCAACGAGATAAACATCGTAGTTTTTTTCCCCTTCTAGTCCTAGTACTCTGAAATATGGATCGACATCCTTTACCGTTGGTGCAGCATCGTATTCGGTCTCATATAAACCACTGCCGTCACCTCCTGAGAGATTTTCTATAACTCTTAGTGCAACATGACGAACCATTCCATTTTTATAAAAAATTGTTAAATGGTTGTAATTTCTGTTTTCTACCTTATAGCCATAAGGAGCGGTACTTCTGTCTGCTGGACATATTTGTTCTGTGATATCGTTTTCTTCTGTCACCTCTTCCAAGGTATTTGCATACTGAGATACGACTTTTTCAATGCCTGCTGTATCATCCATTACATAATAACAGCTACCATCTTTCACCTTATAATTTTTTTTCAAATAGACATACTCTATATAAAAGCTATTTTGGGTATATCTCTCCATCTCTCCCAGTTGAATTCTCCAACTAGAATTTCCCATGCTGACATCATAGTCTTCTGTGATATCCGTCATTTCTCCATTTTCATAGGCAAACACTGGTATCTCAAATGCACTCGTATCTTGCATTACGTTGAAAACAAAGCCTTGATAGGAAACAATTTCCTTGCTTGTCTTATCCGTATACACAAGGCAAAATACATTGTCACTTTCCTCAGACTCTGCCTTCTCGTATTTGCCTAGATATCCCTTCATAGAACTGGAGCTTCCCTTGGACGGAATCAGCATCTGCTCTGTGATGGCTCCGCTCAACTCCTCTCCATCCCGATAATACTTTAAAAACTGCTTCATGGGATAGACATCCACATTCAAATTGAATATCTGGGAACCCTCCAGTTCGGAACGAATGGAAAGATAGTATTGGTTTCCCTCTTCATGATCATATGTAATATAGTTTACATATTTTATGGGGATATTAATATCAGAAGCAAATACTGTCTCTCCATATATCATGTCCTGACGTGGTACACGTATTAAATCTCCCTCTTCATCTTCCCTCTTTAGGTCATAGGAAATGTATTCGTCTAAAGCGTTAACATACGTAGTTATAATATAACGAATGTTATCTGGATTCAGCTGTGTGCCTGTCCCGACAATCATCTCCATGGTATACCTTGTGGTCCTACTTGACATAGCAGATACATCAACGGTCTCATCCCTGCCAATCATATGATATTCTTCGTATAAACGATTTCCATCTTCGTCTTTGAAGTAGGTCCACACAACCTCTGCATCTTCTGGAATCTCGATGGGGTTTCCATCTTCATCCTTCAAAAGCCCCAACAGAGTCTCCAAAGGCATTGCTTTTAGCTCCTCTTCGCTGTACGCGTTGAGCATCAAATAGCCTCTTACCTCCCTCAAGGGAAGCAGAGAGGTCGGTGCTATCTCCACTGCATCGGAAGGGCTACCAATCTCCAAGGCGTTGGAACTGGTTGCTACCACAATGTTTTCCGTTTCTGTCTGAGCCGTCTGGGCAAAGGCCGTCATTCCCGATGGGGAGAGACTGCTTACCACAAGAGCGGCTGCTAAAAACTGTGCCAGCCTTCTTTTGAATCTTTTCATATTCATTTTCCTCCTTTTTTACTTTTGAGCCATAGATATTAGCTCATAAATATCGTAAATGCGAGTTTCTCGCATATTACCAGTAGGATAGTCAAATATCAGATTTTTTTCGATGACATCGCTCAGATATGGCAGGTCCGCCAACACTTCACAATGCATATCTAAAATCTGTCCATAGAAATAGCCGTCTGTCGTCACATATTGCACGATGAGATAATTCTCCACCTGCGTCACATAGGTCAAATACGCATCCTTGTCCAAGTATCCCAACAGTCTTTCACTTTCTCTGTCGTAGACAGCGGGTGTCCCGTGTAAGGGAGAGGTCACTCGAACGCTTTCGGTCTCAAATTCCTCATAGAGGCTCAAGTCTGGTGCTTCCCTCTCTGTCTCTGACAACAAGCTTCCATCCTCTGCACTGTAAGTGCGAATGGAGCCGTCATTGTATATCACTTCAAGGTAGGATTTTTCTCCTTCTCTTCTATATTGCTGGTCATATACCTGCTCGGCATCGGGAATTGCGACTTCCTGAAGGATTTCCCCTTCCTCGACATCGTAGAGCCGAAAGGCATCGTAACGGAAAAGCATCACGGTCTTTCTGTCTGCACTCACCCTCGCCTCGTCATGTGGATAAGAAGCGTCATAGGCAAAGAATTCGGCTTCTGGATGGTTCTCATATTTCATAATCCGAACCGTGCCCTCGTCCTTATTTCCAATCAAGGCAATGCCTTCTGCTATCTGTACAAATTCATTTTGAGTACTTCCCACACTTTCTCTGCTTTCTTGGGTGGTTAAGACCGCATTCTGGTCAAAAAATTGCAAATCTTCTGCTGTGCTGATAAGCGTATGCGTGTTGCTTCTCGCAAAGTGTAGGATGGTTTCCGCTGTTGTCACCAAGGGTCTCTGTTCTCCACTTACAGGGTCTATCTCCACCAAAAGATTGTCGGTCTGCACATAAATGCCGTTTTCATCGGTCTCTACGGAAAAGGCTGTTTGGGATTCAAAGCCCCCTGTCTGTTCCATCGCCACGGTATCTATCACAGCGAACACGGATTCTTCTTCGTTGGTCGCTGAAAATGCGAAATAATCTTGATAAAAACCTCCCTCAAAATGCCAATATCCCGAGGTCTCGTCAAACAGTAGCAAATCGTTGTCTGGATTTTGCCAATCGTACACTTCCAAAGAGCCATCCGCAAAGCTGACTCCCAGCAGGCTTCCATCTTCATTGAGAGCAAGCAGGTTGTCCTTGGGATTGGCAAAGCTGTCATTTACCGTCACCCGTTGCTTTTTCCCCTTGAAATCTACTACTGTTTTTACCTCTCCGTTACTGCTGTCATAGATGGTGGCAAAGCTCTCTTCCTTCCAGATGGCAGCCACACTTTTTTTATCTGCCGAAACGCAGAGAGCGGTAGCGGGATTTCCCATCCAAAGCACTTTTTGGCTCTCAATGTCATAAGCAGTCACCCCATCTTCTCCAGCATATACTATCGTGTGTTCGTTCAGATACACCGCCTCCGCCAACGCCGACTCTGCTATTGGAAGTTCGGTGAGAATTTCAGCCGTCTGGGTATCAAAAATAGCGATGTTCCAAGCATATACACAAAGAGCGGTCTTCCCGTCTGGTGCTATCACCAGTGAGAGCGGTGCAGACGGAAAGTTTACCGTCTCATAGCTCTTATAGCCATCTGCCAAGTCATAAACTCCCAGAGCCTTGCTTAATGCTCTCTGGGCTTGGGCTGTGTAATCTGGCTGCCACCATGTGCGTTCAGGCAAAGCCTGCAGTGCATATGCAACTGCCCCTTCCGTATCTCCCTCTGCCAGTGCATTCTGGGAATATTCAGCTAACTTCAGCCAACTTTCTGTCAACTGCATTCTTTTTAAGCCCCAAAATGCGGACAAAGCCCCCACTGCAAACAGGGCTACAAACAAGGCAGCAGCTACTCTCCGCTGCCGTCTCAGGCGTTTTACCCTGACATCGTTTTCCCTCAAATGAAGAAAGGCATCCAACATTTCTTTCGCAGTCTGGTAACGTGCGTCTGGGTCTGGAATCATCGCTTTTGTGATAATTTTTACTATCTGCGGATTAAATTCCTTTTCCGAGAGAGGAACCACTTCCTTGGCATCTTTTGCAGGTCTCACACCACTCAACAAATGATAGAGGGTCGCTCCTGTGCTGTAGATATCCGAGCGGACATCTGGAAGTATGAGGTCTCTTTTGGATAAAGTCGCATTCTCACTTTTGGAAGAAGATTCACTCTCTGAATGTTCACACTCCGTTTCCTCCTCATCCGTTAGAGTCTTATCCGTTAAAGTCACTTCGGTTTCATCTGTCTGAGTTACTTCTGTTTTGTCCTCATCTGTCAGAGTCACATCTGTCTGCTGTTTTTTCCTTCCAGAGGAATAGTCTAATCCATAATGCTCTGGTGAAGCATAGCCCGCACTTTTTCCGATAACGGCTTCCTCCCCCAGAGCCAATGCAATGTTAAAGTCAATCACAAACACATTGTTGTCTGGTGTCCGCATGAGATTGGATGGTTTGATATCACTATGTACAAAACCTTTCTTTTCTTCCCCATGAGTGGGACTGTGCAGATAGTCCAAAGCTCCCAGTATCTGCACCGCCCACAAAATCACTTGGGGCTGAGAGAAGCGTTCCCCTCTTTCTAGGGATTGTTTTAAGTTTTCTCCCTCTACATAGTCCATAACCGCATAAAAGACGGCTCCATCCGCAAAAAAATCATATACCCCTGGAATATTGGGATAGCTCAGTTCCTTCAGCACATCCACCTCTCGCCGCAACATTTCTGGGTCTGTGCTGAAGGTTCTCTTATATGCTTTTAAAACAACCTTCTTATTCAAGCGAAGATGCTTCGCCAAATATACAATTCCGCCGCCACCATCGCCTATTCTCTTTATCACTTCATAGGTTGAGGCTATTATCTCCGCCATATTCCATCTCCCCTATTTTCTATTTTCTTGCCATATTCCTCATCCAATTTGGCCTGTAAGCGTACCTTATAAATCTGAGAGAAGCAAAAATACAACAAAGCCGCAAGTGCTGTGATTGCAGCGATTGCAATTCCCCCATACAATAACATCTCGTTTGTCAACCACCCTATCATTTAGATTCCTCTCTTGACTTTTCGTCCAATCTTTTCTACTATAACCCTGATACCAGAGTCAAAAGGTCACAAAATCCGATTTTTGACCCCAACATCTAAGCATACAAAAATCATAAAAACAAAGGAGTTTTCCTATGACTCAGACCGCTTTTCTGATTCTTTTTCTTTCTTTTCTGGCATTTGGCAGCGTCATCGGTGCCTTTTTCGGAACTGCGGATTATCGCATCCGCCACAAGGAACCCCTGCTCACCTCTCACTGCTTCTGTCCATCCTGCCATCACAAACTTGCTGATATTCATCAGGTTCCGATTGTTAGTTGGCTGCTTCTAGGCGGAAAATGCCATTATTGCAAAACTCCTATTCCCCTTCGTTATCCCCTGATAGAAGGATTCTTTCTTCTCAGTTATGGGTTTTTGTTTCTTATCTTTTGGAGACAGCCCCTGCTTCTTCTAGGTCTTTGTCTGACTCTGGTCTGCATCCTCATACTGTTACGCTGCAAGGGACACTTTCTTCACGCTTTCAGGGGCATTGCCATCTTTTTGGGGTTTCATGCTTTTTATGGAGGATTCC
Organism: bacterium; assembly: GCA_030524485.1. Classification (GTDB taxonomy): domain Bacteria; phylum Bacillota; class Clostridia; order Lachnospirales; family Lachnospiraceae; genus CAJMNU01. Next base: position 7,134 of record JAUNGR010000032.1, read on the forward strand.
TTCTTACTATTTTTGCGTCTTTCGATTAACCTTTTTAAAATAAGGACTTTACATAGATAAGAATGCAAGAAATGTTGTCTTTCTCCCCCCGCTCAAGCACCAAGCGAATGCACTCTTTACAGGCCGCCTGTACTTTTTTGTCGTTTTTAAATCCCCTTTTCATCTCTCGGATGTCCTCAAACTTCAATTTCTTAAAAAGTCCATCTGAGCCTAGCAAAAACAGGTCATTTTTCTCCACCATTCCGCTCAGTTTGTGCATCCATAATTTTTCTGTTTTTCCTATAAAATTGGACAAGAGAGATTTTATTTTTCCCTCTACCTCCACCATCGCTACTTCATCACGAGTTATCTGGTAAAGTCCATCCGTAGCTTTATAGATTCTGCTGTCCCCGACATGAAACACGTAGTAGCTAGTGTTTACCAGTAGTAATATTGACATAGTACAGCCAATCTCTATCCCTTTATTTTCTTGGTATTCATAGACCAACTCATTTAGCTCTTCTATGGTCATCTCCAAGTCCAAGACCAACATTTCCTCGTCCACCTGCTCAGGGAACAGCTCCTCCATCCCATGAAACCAGCGTACAATTCCCTCTGTCAGCATTCTTGATGCTATCTCGCTCTGCTCAAAGCTTCCTATCCCATCGCAGACACAAGCCACCACAAAAGTATCCTCCCTACTCTTCTTTCTACAACAAACAGCCGAATCTTGATTTTTGTTCCTGTAATTTCCCCTCTCTGTCAAACAGCCTGTAAAGATCTCCATCGTTTTGCCCACCTCCATTTGCAAGCTAGCATTCTAGCCTTGTTCTATCAGCAAACTCGATACTCCACAATACTGCGTGAAAATGCAATGGTAATGGTATCATTTCTCTCCAAATTATATGGCGTATTCGGAACGAGACGCTGCCCATTCACGGAAGTCCCATTTGCCGAGTCCAAATCTACGATTCGATAAGCAGTTCCACTTTTCTCTACTCTAAATTGTCTGCGACTAATAAAAGAGAGTGCGGACTCAAAATTATAGTCTGCCTGTGGCTCTCCATTTTTGTTTCTTCTACCTACGGTCGCAAATCCCTGTCGCAAATCAATCTCAATGAAGTCTGGGCATTTACAGCCCACACACTTTTCCAAACGCAAGTGCAGTTCGTCATTGCTCTCATTTGAAACGGCTTCTTGTATCATAGCCACAGTCTCATCGTCATCCCTAGACATCGGATAGCTCGGACTTGGACTGTTGTTATAAGCTGCCTCTCGCTCCTCTCTTCCCTTCTCTTCTCTCTCTGGCACAATACCCTGAACAAAGTTGTCTACCCTTGCTTTTTTCTCCTCTTTTCCCTTAAATAGTCCGAAGAAGCCGCCTCCCTTCCCTGTTTTCTGAGGCTTTTCTGGCTTTTCTTTCTTCTTTTTGCCTTCTTTTGCCTTACTTGGCACCTCCTCTTCCCCAAACAGACTGCTCATCAACCTGCCTTCCTCATTGCTTTTTCCAAACTCCGTAGAAGCGTAGGAAGGAGCTGCTTCCACTTTCTCTTTCTCCACACTCGGGCTTGGCATTCTCTTTTTCACGCTCTCCAAAATATTGGAAGGTTCTGCCACCAAACCCAAATTTTCTGAGAAGCTTCTCTTTGGCTCTGGCTGCGGCCTTTGCGGCTGAGGCACTGTCACCTGACTTTTACTTTCCTGCTGCAGATATTCCAAAAGCAACAAAAGAGTGTACTCTGGTTGGTTTAGCATACGAATCAAATTGACCATGTATCCACTGTCATCCTTGATATCGATTTTCAGGATAAAATTGATAAAAAACTTCTTGATTTCTTCATCCGTCATCGCATAATCCATGGATGGAATATAGATATATTTGATGGATTGGCCTGCCTTGTCACTCATGATATAGTTTTCGTCTAGCACAAAATTGTGATAATCCAAAAACCAATCGCTGCAATTCTTAAAGGGGAGCAGCATATGAATGAGCAGCTCCAAGAAGTCTTTTTTGTACATGCTATGCTGCAGATAGGACAAACGCAAACCACCCGAAAGCTCATATCGTAACTCCAACTCTCCGTCAATTTCCATGGTTCTCATATGCAGCAAAAAGTCTGGGCAGTCCTGCCGTATCACCTGTATCGCAATCGTATCCATTTCGCTTTTCTCAGAAAGCACTAATTTTGTGTAGCTCTTATTTGCTACCGTCACATCTGTAAACATAGCCTCTTCCCTCTCTTTCCATCCCTTTTCCATTCTGTCTGCCCAACCTTACTCAAAAAGACTGTAATATTTTAAAGAAAGAATTTTGTAATTTCCCAACTCATCCACCGTTAATGCACTTCCCTCCAAGAATGGATAGGCTTGCTCATATTGGGCTTCTATCATCATCTGGTTATAGCGATTGATATAGCCCCACTGTCCGGCATACTTCACCGCTGCCAAGCGATTGGAGAAGGAATTTGCATCCTCATACTGACACGCAATGAGTATTTCTCCCTTCTCATTTGCAAAGCCCCAAAGTCCAGATTCATCTGCCACTGCAACCAAGCCCTCTTCTATGCCCTTGGCTGCCGTAAAGCGAACTTCTGAATAAGGTTCGCCTTTTGCATTGATGAGGTAATATCCATTTTCATCCGCTACCACGGCATAATTCTTATAAAAGACCTGCCCCTTGCTATTTGCCACAACGTCCAAAAAAGTGTCTTCCGTCACAGCCTTCAAGTTCTTGTCCAATATCTTCCATGTTCCATCCTTCAACACTGCTATCATTCCATTGTCGCTAAGATAGGCCTTATCGTAGCTCTCCTCACTGACACGCTGAAAGGTATTGCTGTAAATCGCATACTGACCACCTTTTCCCCCCACGATTCGGTTTCCCAAGATTGCCGTCACTTCCTCCAGCCCATTTTTATCCACTGCATTCCAGTAGCCCTGTTTATCAATCAGGGTGTAAACTCCATCTATCTTCACCACGGCATAGTTCCCCGAAAATCTGGTCGCCTCCTCATAGGCAAAGTTTAAGATGGTCTTTCCATTCTTTCCCACATAGCCCCAATGCTCCCCATCAAAGGTAGGAATGTACCAGTCCTCAGAGGGCAGCTGCATCACCTGATAGGTTGTCGATACGGGTGAGTACACATAGAGGTTACTCTCATAGAGATTTCGCAGTTCCTCGTCCTGATAGAGCTGTATCCCCTGCTGCAGCACTGGAATTGCTTTCTGTACTCTTTCGTTCTCTATATACCACTCTGCCAGCTTGCGATACTCCTCAAGGGCTGCCGTTTTCTCCTCAATGCGGTCTTCTATCAGCTCATAGTATTCCTCCATCATGCAGCCGCCTTCATAAATGGCAAGCAGCTCTGCCTCATAAGTCAGGTTGTTGGCTGTGTGATACTGATTTAGGGCAGAAAGATACTGCTTCGCTGCACGAATGTAGAGTTTATCTTCCAGATACCCCCTTGCCGTCTGTATCATTTTATTTTGCTTATGCTCGGTGTTGTCCATCACAAGATAATATCCGCTCAACAACCAACCTACCACAAGCAGGGCAACCAACAAGGTTGTGCTGCCTCCCTTGGCACGTTTTACCAAATTTCTACTTTTCGCCATACTCTTTCACCTCACCCTATCAGATATCGAAGAATCACACCAATATACAAAAAAGGAACAAAAGGAAGAATGTCCTTTCGTGATAATTTTTTTCGCAGCATCTGCACAATCGAAAATATGGCTGCCGCCATGCAGCCATACAAGATGGCTCCCACCACATATTCTCCAGTCAAATAGAGTCCCATGAGCAGAGCCAGCTTGACATCTCCCGCTCCCATATTTTTGCGGCTTAGAATGTAACCAAGACCAAAGGTCAACAGAGAAAACAAAAAGCCCAGCACCACCGAGTACAAAATCCACGAAGTTTTATCGCTGTCTCTCACAAAGCTCAAACCCACAAGGCAAAAAAAGACAAGCACAAATATGCCTAATAATGCGTTCGGGACGATTCTCTCCCATAGGTCCGTCATACAAAAGAGCAACATTCCTGCCAACATCACCATCAAAAGCTGAAATTGCAAGCCGCAGTCCGTCTCTCTTCCCACCGTGTACCAGATACGAAGAAAGGCAAGTTCTGCGGCTGCCACTGCCACCCACTCCACCGGTGTTCGCAAGGGTCTGCGGTTCTGATTTTCCTCTTTCTGAAAGGATGGCCGATACCATAACACCCCCAGTGCATAGAGAAGTGGAATCAAGATAAGACCAAACAGCAACATCCCATATAGCTTCATCGTTTTCCTCCATCCCCGTCTAACCATGCTGGAACCGCACAACGCTGCACCACATGAATGGTCGGATCCTTTAAAAATAGTTTAAAAAAGTAAACTTCTATGTCATACTCCACCACAATATCAATCATGCGATAATTCTTATCGTTAAACAAATCGCTCTCGGAAAAATCAAGGCCTCGAATGCCGTCTTTCACTCCATAGGCTTTCAAATAGGCATCCGCATTCCTAGGCTGATACTTCGCAAAACTCTCATCGAGATACAGTTGCATCAATCCATCCGAGATTGTGCTTAAAAGAAAGGACTTGGCAGCTCCCTCTGCCTTCTCTATTCCCAGATACACCAGCCCCCTCACTATCCCCTTGGGATCCCTCAGCAGATCCACCGTAGAACCAATCAGCTCGCCTCCCTGTTCCACGCTTCCCTGCCCCTGATCTACTATCTCTCCCCAGTTCTCATTTCCGCTCCCGATTTGATTGACACTTCCCTCCAGCTCCCCTATCTGCTCCAAAAAGGAAGTAAAGTCCTCCATTGTCTTATCTAACTTTTCCGTATTTTTATCTATGTCATTCTTCAGTGCGAGGTCGCCTCCCCTCACTCCCAAGGCCTGATAAAAATAGGTATAACCCGAAAGCTCATTTCCCATCTGATACAGGGCGTACTGAATTTTGTTATGCACAGCAAAAATATTGATAAAGGAGATAATCCCCAAAATGACAAGGATAAACGGCACCAGACTCAAAACGGCCTCCACAGTCAGCATTCCTGCCTGCCGATTTTCTTCCTTCTGTCTCATCGCTCTCACGCCCCCTCATCTAATAGCCTCTTATCACCGAATATCCAAAGTACTGCTTCTCTAACACCTCAATCAAAGAACCTGCTTGCGTATTGGAATAGTATAGCTTTGCAATGTTATCCGGAACTACCACAAAGTCCGCACGGATTTTGCAGGTCGCCTTCACTGCCGTCACTGTATTTTCCATCTTGAATTTCAGGTTTATAAGCGTATCTTCCGAGTTCACCGCCTGATTTCGGTTCAGCGTAATCAAATTCGCCGTTCGAGAAAGCAAGGTATTGTTGTCTACCATCAAACACATCAAGACATAGATATAATTCTCATAGCTTAGTTTAATCTTTTTCTTATCTTTGGAGTTGCCACTGCTCTCGGATACAGCCCCCAAATCTCCCAACAGACCCTCAAGCATCTCTATTGTCTGCAAATCCCCAAGCTCCGTTTTCAGAAATATAACACTCTCCCGATTTTTGAGACTCGACCAATCGGCTGTGGTCTCAATGGTAGCAAAGGCCAGACGCAGTGCACCACTGACTGCTGCACGGACCAGAGGTGCCGCAGCCGTACTTGCAGCAGCAGCGGCATTGGCAATCGTTTTTATCGCAGAATTTACTTCCTTGATCCGATAGGTGGAGGTAAAATTCATCGTCATGCGAACTCCACAGATGATATTTCTCGTCTCATTGAGGTTCGATACCGACTTATTATGCCCACCAATCAAGTACTCAAGCTCCGCACCGTACAGATAATTGACATCTGGTGACATTTTTACCTTCGTCAGGCTATAATCCGCATACTCTCCCTCGCCCTCATCGTCCTCCGGTCTCACACCAGACACTCGGCTGGAGAACATGCCAAAATCATAGCTTGTCACCAAAAAACGGTCCAACAGGCTGGTACCTGCCCCGCCGATTGCAGCAAAGGAGAGTCCCCCTGAAAAATAATCCGTAAACTTTGGCACGTTCCCACTGGATGCTCCGCTGGATTTTAGCTGTGCCGCCAAACCATTCGTGATGTCCCTCGCAGCGGTCTGTTCGTTGTCCCCTAACTCTTTCTCGGCATTTTCCTGAAATTGATTTGCCTTATTGATTTCCTTATCTCCAGCCTTCTTATTTCCTTCTTCGCCCTCACAAAGCTTTTGCAGCATAATATAAAAATCATTTTTATCATCACGAAAATCATACCAAAGCAGAGCATTGTTTATCTTACTTGTCCAAGGACTTTTTCCCGCCTCCAGCTTACCATCCATCAAATCATCCTTCACCTTGTCAAGCTTTTTGACCTCATCCTCTAACACCTGCTTATTTTGCTTATTTTTTTCGATATCATTGTTGTTAATAATCAGATTTACAGTCTCCTCAAAATCCTTGGCATAATTCGTAATTTCCTTCAGATCTTTTATTTCCTCTTCAATGCCCTCCCTAGTCTCCTCATCACACTCCTTAAGTTTTTCCTCCAGATTTTTTATCTGTTGGCTCAAAGTCTGAAGCACCACCTGCAGCTCCTGTGACCTCTTCCTAAGAGTTTTAATGACACGCTCAGTATTATCAAAATCAATCGGATTGCTATCCTGATTGTTTGCACTTCTGGAATAAGCTTTCAAAGTATCCTTCAGATTTTTCTTATACTCGTCAGCATCATACTCCTTATAGGTCTCATAAATCTTCTGTTTCTCTAACTCAGCCTCATTCGTCTCTTCTGTCTCTTCTATCTTTTCTGTTTCTTCTGTTGTTTCAGTGGAATTCTCCTCGTTCTCGTTATCTTCCTCATCCTCAAATTCCTCTAAAATATCTTTAATTTCATTCTTGTGCTGCACATAATATGCATATTCTTTATATTCATCGCTCTCCACGATTTCTTTCAATTTTGCACTGTAAACGTTAAATGCAACCTCTCGGCCATCCAAATAAGACGGATAAGCCGCCAGCTTCTTTAACTGCTCATAATATTCATCAATCTTACTCAAAGCCTTCTTACTGCTGTTCGTAATCTTATTGCGTTCATTCATCGCATCCATGGTGGCATCCATAGAATCAAATTGATTCAAGACATTCAAAACTCCTGCCTCATCCAAAACCTCTTCCACAATGCGATACTTCATAAAGTCACTGATTTGTGTCATCAATACATTGTTGTTGGACAGACTTGCTCCATCCACCTTCTCATAAAGCAGCTCCACATCCACGTCCTTATAGGGCATAAAACCAGTTAAACCCTTCTCATCCCCATTCGGCTTAAAGGAATAGGTCGCATACTTCTTTAAGTCCTCAATCGCTTTCAGACCTTCTTCATTTTGCGTAACCGAAAATAAACCATATAAATCTTTTAAAAGATTATCAAACTCACTCAAAACCCCATCTCCATAGGAATCCGCTGCCATCACAGCCTGAGAGCTATAGAGTTTTAACCTAGAGACATCCACCATAACTCCAGTAATCGCTACCACCGGAACCATCATAAGCGTGACAAATACCGTGATAATACCATGGCTGTTCTGCCTCTTCTTCTTTCTTTTTCTGTCTTCCCCTCTGTTCTTTGCAAAAATTTTCATACTCAAACGCCCTCTATCCCTAAACTGCCCCTTACCTTATTACGCACCCAAAATTTGCTTCATCTTGCTATAAGCACTGGAAACCTTAGAAGCCAAACTCTTGGCTAAATCTCCAAGCTTTGTCTCCTCCAACAAATCAATCGCATAATCAATATCCCGAACGGTGCTATCATGGTCCACAACCGCCACCCTCGCAGTCGCCGAAATCGAATACTCATTTCCTACCCCTAAGAGGCGAAAATCTATCGGTGCAGACACCTTCTGGGTCGCTGTCACCTCAAATTGCTTCAAAAAAACATAATTGCTATAGTCTATCGTGAGACTGAGGTCGTCATCAAACAACATCCCACCTGCCACAGAGCGAAAATACTTCTCAAAAGCTGCCTGAGAATTCAACTTATTTCCATCCCCAAACATCCCCCGATAGGGACTGAGCGGTTCCGAAGCGGAATACGAATTCCCCTTACCTACGTAGCTCTGCTCTCCCTTTTCGTACTGCACTTCCTCATTTTTACTCACATAGGTATCCGTGACCGTATTCTTGTAATAGACAAGCGAAGTCTCCAAAGCTGCCTGAAGATTGGCCCTCTGAAACAAGAAAAGGGACAAGTATAAGAGCAGCAGTGAACTCAAAATCGCAAGCGGAAACAGAACAATCGCTTCCACCACAAGATATCCCTGTTCCTGTTGTTTTTTTGTTCTCATCATACTTGTCCCTCTCTTTATTTTTTGATTTTTAAGCAAAATCCTAGTGTCTTACTGATACAGCCATCAGACTATGGGAGAGAAATCAACCGCCCAAACCTGTGCTATCAAACTCTGTGCCAAAGATTCTGCTCATCATATCAGCCACCCACGGTTTTAACTGATTCCAGAACGCAGCAATCAACAGCACTGCAATCAATAACAAAATAATTGCCGCTACCGGTCCGCTGATTCCATCCTCAGACTCCCAAAACTCCTTAACATCGTCTTTCAGTTTTCCAGCCCACGTCATGGTACAAATCAAAAAGCTATCCAACATACTCATAACACTTCCTCCTTCTTTCTTTTTCTTTATAGGTTGAATCCTGCCATCGCAGGCACAACTATCACAACTAAGATTCCGATAAACATCAACATCGTTGGGATAAACAACTTGTTTTGTATGCTTTCTGACATACGTCTCACGTTGTGCTTTTTGTCCAGCCAACACTCATCGTTGATTTCTTTTAGGTCATCTTCCAGTTTTAGATTTCCGTCTTTGTAACTTTTTGTGATTACGGTTATCATTTTGTCCAAGTAGCGATTGTCACAGCGGCACTGTATTCTTGTGAAGGCTTCCTGTAAGGTACGAGCGTTGTTCATTTCCTTCAGAACCATTCTTAGCTCTTGATTCATGAGAGAATTGTCGCTGTTTGCCGTCTCCTCTATCGCCTTACTTATGTTCATTCCTGCGATGACAAGCAGTGTTATTTTGGAGATAGAATTGGGAAAGCTTTGGTCTAGCTGTTCCTGTCTCCTCGCTGCCTTTACTTTTAGGTTATCATAAGGCAGATAACCATAAATCGCTGGTCCTGCAAAGCCAACTGCCATCACCATCATCACCGCTGCCCCCTCATTTCCCATCGCTGTCGTGAGAACTCCCAACAAACAGCTTAGGATCACTCCCACAACGCAGTAGGAGATTAGGGATGCCAGTAGGTAATAAGCATAAATTGAGGAGTTCTTTTTTTCTCCAGTCTCTTGGTCTCTCTCCAATTGGATGTAACCTGTATGCTCACAGCTGGCTGTTAATCTTCGCAGGATATCATTGTTTCCATCCATCTTGATATCGGCCAAAACTTGATATCCAAACAGCGGAATGGAATCCAAAACAGAGAATCTCTGTCCGCTTCTATAAATTTCATCGTTTTTTTCATAAAGAGCAATCTGCTTATCCCACTCTTTTACCTTTTTGGCTATCTTTTTTGGGCTATCCGTCTGATATTTCTCCTGTTTTCTCAGATATTCTTCCTTTTTCTCTCGCAGTGCCTGTCCACTGAAGCGATTGCTCCACGCCTTGGACAGCACCAGCTCCGTGGCTGCGTTTCGATTTGCCTTTCCCGACTCAACGATGAAGATAAGGGCTGTTATCGTTGCAATCGCCATCCATACAATCATCACCATACTCTTTTTTCCCCTCCTGTTGTTGCCCTTACAATTCGATTTCTGTGGCACTCTGGGCAATCGCATAGGATAGCAAGGTACAGCCTACCCCGAAGGTTGCCGCCACTCTTCCGATTGCTGTAGTAAACAGTGCCTCCAAGAAGTCACTTCCCATGGAAGATATCATCACAACTATAATCAATGGCAGTACCAACATCATATAGGTTTCGGATTTTGCCGCTGTGATGCTAGTCTCGATTTCTTTGATGATTTCCACCTTATCTTTGATGATATTTCTAGTCTGCGTAATGATATAGCCAAATTCACTGCTTTTTCCCACGGTTGTCCGATAGATGGCCGCAAAGCTTGCGATATCATCTATCTCACTTCTCTCTGCCAGCTCCGCAAAGCCGTCAGCGATGGGAATTCCTGCCTGTTGGTAATCGCTGACAATCAGACTGATTTCCCTCACAATGTCGGAGTCCTCATTGAAAACCATTTTTAACTCTCTAAGGGAGTCTATGACTGCATTTTCCATGGAACGTCCTCTCCCTCCACTTATGGAGATAGAAATGATTTCTAAGAATTCCTTGAATTGCAGCCGCAGTCTGGACTGTCTTTTTTTCATCACAGACTTAGCGAAGTTCTTTTCTTGAAGGATTCCAAACAGCAAGCCCCCTATCAGAGAAAAGACGATGGCATGATAATAAATATAAAAAACCACGCTAATCAACAATGAAAAGACCAGATATGCCAAGAAATGTTGTGCCTTTGTCATATTGCATTCGTAATATTTGATTCTAAGCTTTTCCTTTGAGTTTCCTGCCATTTTTATCCTCCATAAAATCGTAAATGCCTGATAAAATGAATTTATCCTGATTCATAATCTTATTTTCCGTTCTGTGCAGCCTTCCAGATACCTTATCCAAGGTAGTCTTTTCATCTTCTTCAAACTTATAGATAGGATTTAACTCAATTCTTCCATTCCGATATCCGACAACCTCCGTAATTTCCACGCATTTACGGCTGAAATCCCTTAGACGGGATAGATGCACGATGTAGTCCACCGCTGAGGCTATCTGCTGGCGAATTGCCTCCAGTGGCAGGTCTGCACTTCCAGTCAAAACCATAGTTTCCAGACGGCTTAACATACCCTCTGGGCTGTTGGCATGCCCAGTCGATAGGCTTCCGTCATGGCCTGTGTTCATGGCCTGAAGCATATCAAGGGCTTCCTCCCCTCGCACCTCTCCAACTATGATGCGGTCAGGACGCATTCGCAGGGAAGCTTTGATTAGGTCTCGAATTGTGATTTCGTTTGCCTCCTTGGAGTTGGCCTTCTTGGTCTCCATCCGCACGATATTGGGAATGTTTTTAATCTGCAACTCGGCAGAGTCCTCAATGGTAATCACTCGCTCTCTGGGAGGAATAAAGTTGGAAAGTGCATTCAAAAAAGTGGTCTTTCCACTTCCCGTTCCTCCGCACACAAAAATATTGTGACCAGATTTGACCAATTTCTCTAAAAAGTCGGCGACCTCCAGCGTGATGGAGCCATGCTCCAGTAGATTCTCAATCGTCATCGGTTTCTTTGAAAAACGACGGATTGTGACAGTCACCCCATTCAGTGCAACTGGTGGAAACACCACATGGACACGGGAACCATCCTCCAGACGGGCATCCACAATCGGATTGCTGGCATCCACGGTTCGGTCCATACTGCTGACAAACCTCTGAACAATTCGAGTCAATTCCTTCTCATCCTCGAACTGCTCCTCCATCCTCATCAATTTTCCCTTTTTCTCGATAAAGATTTTGTCATAGCCATTGATCATCACTTCTGTGATGTCCTCGTCTGTGATAATCTTTCCAAGAATCCCAAGTCCCTCCACAGATTCTGTGATGGTGTACTTTAAAGTGTTTTTTTCCTTAAAGGACAATCTTTGATAGTACCAATACAAATCTGGCTCATTGTTTTTGGCCCATTCAATTCTCTCGTTCAACTTGCGGTCAATGAGTTCTGCTATCTCCTCGCTCGAATACTCCCTAAGCCTACTTGCCTCCTGAATCACCTGCTTTAATTTAACTACTTCATCCATAAAGTAATTTTTTGCCATACCCTACTATCCCCACTATCTCTTAATGATGCTGTCCGCAGCAATCTCTCCATTCTTTTGGATTGCCCGAATCATTGCACTCAACTCCAGATTTCCATAATGATGGATTCTTCCTATCACTGGAATATCCAGTGGTTTGCTGTTATCGTTCGGATTTTCAGAGAAATTATAAACATAACACATTTTCTGCTGATTCTGATTTGTGATGGCCTGATTGGCAAAGCTACTCAGCTTGGCTAACGGAAGATTTCCGGGCTTTCCAACCAAAATGATTTTGTCCGCTTGGTCTATCAGAACTGTTCCGATGTCATCTAGGAAGCTATTCATATCCACCACCAACACGTCACACACTCCGGCACGACGCATATTTTGCAAAACACTCTCTATCTCCGTGTTCTTGACATCCCCATAGTCTGCTAGTTTCTCAAATCCCTCTATGTACTGTACTTGATTGATTCCCGCCTTCATGAGTCCCTTACACTTTAATTCAAAGTTAACTTCCCTGTTCCCTATGGTCTCTATCAGAGAAATGATACCTTCATTTTGATGCGGAAAAAGGCAGCCAGAACTATCAAGCTGTTCCATACTTAAAAATAGAATCCTCTTTCCCTGCAGAGCCAGTTGACTTGCTACCGTAAGAGCCACCGTCGTCTTTCCACTGCCACCGACAGGTGAATAGACTGCAAGCAGTTGCATTCCCTCTGCATGGTCCAAACCTATCGAATAGCCTGCCTTGTTTGCATACTCTCGAATCATCTCTTTATAGATGGAACTGATTCTCTGATATTTGATAATCTTTACAAAACTTTCGTAATATTCCACCTGCTGCATCCCATCGCTGTATAGACAGATGGGAAGCTTCACCCCCGCAAACCGAAGTCTTTCTTGGGAAATATCTGGATTGAATAAAACAATATCAAAATGCCTTGTCTCCAATGCCTGATAAAACTTTTCTTCACTTGTACACACGCTGATAATCAATTCTTCATATTGATTCAACTCTTCCCTCAGACGATCCGCATAATTTTTATCAAAATCCACGATAGCCACTGAAATATTCATACTTCCCCTACTTTCCTTGCTTATCCCCTATTGGTCTCATCTTATTCTCTTTTATTTACATCCGCATTTGCACTTTTATCTTAAATTATAAACTTAAAATTCATAAAGTCAAGCCAAAATAAATACTATAAATATATACTCTTAGTTGATTGTTGCATTACAATGAATCTACGGAGGTGATAATATGCTTGAGGATCAATTCTGTGAAAGGTTAGCCCAACTCCGGCTCAAAAAGGGGGTATCCGCTAGAGATATGAGCTTAACCTTAGGACAAAGTGAATCCTACATCAATCGAATTGAAAGCAAAAAAATGCTCCCTTCTATGTCAGTATTTTTTTACATTTGCGATTATTTAGGAATCACCCCTAAAGATTTTTTTGACCTCAATGATTTGCCAGATTTGGAAGAATCAGCAGCATTTAAGAAATTGCAGTCCTTAGACGATGAGAAAAGGAAACATATCATTGCTGTGATTTACGATTTATGATTTGGATTATCTATGTTGACTGTATGAAATATGCGATGTGAAAAATGCGATATAAAAGTTCGTTTCTACATATGTCAGTGTTTTTTCGTTCTGAACCTTTATGACACATCTTTAAACACTGACAAAAAATCCCCTAAGGACAACAAGTGTCCTCAGGGGATTCTCTCTATTCCTTATGCTTCCTGCACAGACTTTCATTGAAGGCCTGTCCTAGGACTCATAAGATTATTCATCTTACTCGCAGGTATATGGCATAAGAGCGATGTGACGTGCTCTCTTCACTGCTACAGTCAAAGCTCTCTGATGCTTTGCACAGTTGCCAGTAATTCTTCTAGGAAGAATTTTGCCTCTCTCAGATACGTATCTCTTTAACTTGTTTACATCTTTGTAATCGATCTCGCCGTTCTTCTCACCGCAAAATACACAAACTTTTTTTCTTCTGCGCATACCGCTTCTTCTTACCTTGGAAGCGTCTGCTTTATCATTTCCCTTAGCAAATGCCATGATAGTTTACCTCCTCAAAATTCTCTTAGACAACTTGTCTGTCCTCGACCTCTTGCACCGCCGCAGTCTCTCTTTCAGAGTTCTGCTGCTCTAGTTAATTAAACGGAAGTCCCTCGTCCTCGACTCCGTCCGGAATATTCATAAAACCATCGCCAATCGCACTCTGCGGTGTCGGTCTGGATGCCTGCTGCTGATAACCGCCTTGGTATCCGCCGCCATAAGCTGCTCCTCCCATGTCACCGCCCATAGGTGCTGCTGCACCCTTGCTGTCAGCGAACTCTTGGTCTTCGATCACAACATCCGTTGTGTATACCTTCTGACCATCTTTATTCGTATAGCTACCAGTCTGGATTCTGCCAGAAATAAGCACTCTCATTCCTTGGCGGAAATACTTCTCTGCAAACTCTGCTGCTCTGTCAAAAGCCACACAGCTAATAAAATCCGCTGTCTGCTGCTCGTTTCCGTCCTGCTGTCTGCGTCCTCTGCGGTCCACCGCAAGCGTATATCTCGCAATCGCCATAGAACGTTCTCCCTGAGAATATCGGATGTCCGGATCTCTGGTCAGTCTTCCCATTAAGATAACTTTATTCATCTACGAATCACTCTTTCTCTGTCTGTTGATTAAGCCTCCTGCTTAACAACCAAATATCTGATAACTGGCTCCATAATGCGAACGTGTGCTTCCACCTCATTCGGGCATACACTATCAGACTCGAACTGGATAAAGTAGTAAAATGCCTCTTTCATCTTCTGAATCTCGTAAGCCAATCTCTTCTTACCCCATTCATCCACGTTTGTCACTGTGCCGCCAAAACGAGTGATGTAACCCTGTACTTTCTCGATGGCTGCTGCTCTCTCTTCATCCTCAAGTTTTGCACTGAGAACTACGGCTAACTCATACTTATTCATGTTTGTACCTCCTTGTGGTCTCTGGCCCTTCCAATCTGTAAGAGCAAGGAATTATTTGATATCACAGGGAATCACTATAGCATATTTCCCTTGAAAAATCAAGCTTTTTTTAAGTCTTTCGTACTTTTTTCCACCGTTTTTCGGTCAATCATAATCTGATGACCACAACCCATACATCTTAAACGAAAATCTGCCCCTACACGGAGAATCTCCCACTCAAAACTGCCGCAGGGATGAGGTTTTTTTAATTTTACGACATCACCGACTTGGTACATCCACTTTTCACTCATTCCGTTTTCCCTCTTCGTTCGCATTGCTTTCATTCCTAGAGGGAGTCGCCGCAAGACGAATCCCATCCATTTACTGCAGAATTCTATCGATTTCTGCCAATTCCTCGGGTTCAAAGTCCAACTTATCCAGAGTTGCGATGTTGTCATCCAACTGTCTGGTACTGCTCGCTCCCACTAACACCGTTGTGACTTCCTTTCTTCGCAGCACCCATGCCAAGGCCATCTGTGCTAGGCTCTGCCCTCTCTTCTGTGCAATCGCATCCAGCTTGCGAATCACCTGAAGATTTTCCTCTGTGAGATAGCGACCTCCAATGCTGGTATTTTCTCTGGCCGCTCTTGACCCCTCCGGAATGCCATGCAGGTATTTGTTGGTCAAAGCTCCCTGTGCCAGAGGGCTGTAGCAAATGCAACCCACTCCCTCTCTGTCCAAGGTCTTTAACACACCGCTCTCAATCTGTCTCTCAAACATATTATAGCGAGGCTGATGAATCAGGCAGGGAGTCTTATTCTCTTTCAAAATACGAATGGCTTCTCTCGCCTCCGCATCTCCATAGTTGGAAATGCCCACATACAAGGCCTTGCCCTGACGCACGATATCACTGAGGGCATTCATGCTCTCCTCTATCGGGGTCTCTGGGTCTGGTCTGTGATGATAGAAAATATCCACATAGTCCAAGCCCATCCTCTTTAAACTCTGGTCAAGGCTTGCCATCAGATACTTGCGGGAACCAAAGTTTCCGTAAGGTCCCTCCCACATATCATAGCCTGCCTTGGTAGAGATAATCAGCTCATCGCGATAAGCTCCCAAGTCTTCCTTCAATACCTGTCCGAAATGTTCCTCCGCCAGTCCTCTTGCTGGATGCCCATAATTGTTCGCCAAGTCAAAGTGTGTGATTCCGCAATCAAACGCATGAAGAAGAATCTCCTTCTGCTCCTCGTAAGGCTTTTCCAAACCAAAGTTCTGCCACAGTCCCAACGCAACTCTTGGAAGAAGAAGACCACTGCGTCCACATCTCTTGTACTTCATGTTCTCATATCTGTCACTTTTTGCCTGATACATCGTTTGCCTCTCTCTCTAAATAATGTTTGTTTTTATGACTTTGCATGAAAGTCGATTGCTCCATGTTTCAGAGTAAAGCTTCATGCACCCGACTGGTGAATGCACCACCTCACCATGAAAGTCTGTCGGGTGCACTCGGCATCCCTGAATTTAGGCTGCCTGTCGGCAGCGGGACTTTCAGAGTAAGTATTCCAAAGTCTTTCCTATCGAGTCATGAATGACCAAATTCGCCCTCGAATCCTTTTCTGTCTTATCTCTATTGATAAGAACCAATCGGTCCCCCAAATAAAAATCAAGCAGACCAGCAGCTGGATAAACCACGAGGGAAGTTCCACCGACAATCAACATATCCGCATTTTCAATCGCCCGCACCGCATCACGGAGAACCTCAGAGTTCAAGTTCTCCTCATAGAGCACCACGTCCGGCTTGATAACGCCTCCACAACCGCAGTATGGCACGCCATCGGCCTCTAAAATACTCTCCATTCCGTAATATTTCCCGCACTCTGTGCAATAATTGTGAAGCACAGAGCCATGAAGCTCATAAACTCTCTTACTTCCAGCCTTCTGGTGCAGGCCATCTATATTTTGTGTGATAATGGCATCCAATTTGCCTTGAGCTTCTAATTTTGCCAAAGCAAGATGTGCTGCATTGGGCTTGGCATCTGGAAATAGCATCTTGTTGCGATAAAAACGATAAAATTCTTCTGGATGTTTCATATAAAAGCTGTGGCTTAGTATCGTCTCAGGGTCTTGCTCATACTCCTGATGATACAAGCCATCCGTGCTGCGAAAATCTGGAATGTTACTTTCTGTGGAAACTCCTGCCCCACCAAAGAATACGATATGTTTACTTTCTTCTATCCACTGTTTTAGAGTATCCATTGCTTGCTTATCCATTTGAAACCTCCTCTTCTATTTGTCTTCTATTAGTCTTCTACTTGTCTCCTTTTCGTATTCTCTTCGTATTCTTTGTTTC
>JAUNGR010000177.1 GCA_030524485.1 bacterium
TGGCCATATTATCCCGCTTTGAGGCGTATGTTCCCCTGTCCACTGATGCTATCATTATAATATACAATCTCCATCTAAGCAAGCATACACAACAAAATCGTAATATTTTTGAACGTTTTCTGGTATTGTATCCATAATTTGTTTATGTTATAATATGAAACTAAGTCATAGAATCCGATACAAGCTGGCTTGTAAAAGGATTTTTGAACTTGAGACCCGCCAAGACACGAGTAAGAAGCCGTTTTGGGAAGAAAAACGAGCGGATTACAAATGTTTTTAGAATTGCAAAAGCACGGAATGTGGAGCGATCCCATATCCTATCCCGCTCAAAAGGAGATTTCATAATGAAGAAAAAACAATTTCTTTCCTGCCTACTTGCAGGAATCCTCTTCCTTCAAGTTCCGGCTCTCACCAGCTCTGCCGCCGCTTGGGAAAAAGAAAATGGAATATATGTCAACGCTTCCGGAGGCAGCATTCAGGGTGCCCTCTCTCGTGGCCTCAGCGTTGCCAAGTATCAGGGAAACATTGACTGGCAAAAGGTGCGTGCGGATGACATTTCTTTTGCTATGGTGCGCTTGGGTTACCTAAATGATGAGGACCCTACCTTTGATGCCAACATGAAGGGAGCCGCTGCCAATGGAGTCCATGTGGGGCTTTATCTCTATTCGCAGGCTCTTACCGTGGACGCTGCCATTGAGGAAGCAAACTTCTCCGTCAAACGGGCCTTGGACTACAAGGTCTCCTATCCGATTGCCATTGATTTGGAATCTAAGGTACTGGAAGAGGCTGGTCTAGGCAGACAGGAAATCACAGACATTGCCAATGCTTTCTGTAAAGTTGTGGAAGATGCCGGCTACTATCCGATTATCTACGTCAACCATCGTTGGATGACGGATTATCTGGATCTCTCCCAGATTCCCTATGATATCTGGTATGGACGTTACAAAGACCTAGAAAGTTATCCCGAAAAAGCCACTATCTGGCAGAGCACCGATTCCGGTCAGATTGACGGCATTGTGGGAAATGTTTGTCTGGAATTTGCTTTCACCGACTATAGCAGCCGGATTCCCTCAGTGGCATGGCACAACGTGGACGGAAAATGGTACTATACTGCAAATTATGAAAAACAAAGCGGCTGGCAGTGGATTGGCAACGCTTGGTACTATCTAAATCCTGCCGACAATGGAGCGATGACAGCAAATACCACCCTTACCATAGGAGGCGTAGCTTGCAGCTTTCAGGCAGATGGAAGTTGGATTTCCAACGGACAAACCACACCACCTCAGGCTACTTTGACTCCTTCCCAGATCGCTCCCGATTCCTTCTCGCTCAACGGACCTGCGAGTGCCAAGTAGTCTGCTTGCCTTCTGGAACGAAAGACACGAAAAAGGACGAAGTGCACACCTTCTGTGTACTCCGTCCTTTTTTCGTTTCTCTATGTATCGTTTGTCTTTTGCAGCAACAGTCCACTGCTCACTGTCTTATTGTTCGTTCTTATTCGTCCCAGTTATGGTAGGTTGCCTGCACATCGTCATCCTCATCCAGCAGATCCAAAATGCGGTTCATCTTCTTGATGGCATCCTCATCGCTCAACTCGACCCAGTTTTGAGGAATCATAGTGACAGCTGCCTCCATCATAGGAATGCCCTCTTTTTCGAGTGCCTCACGTACCACACTGAACTCCTCTGGGTCCGTGATCACCTCAAAGCTGTCCTCCTCCTCGGAGAAATCCTCTGCCCCCGCATCCAGAGCCAGCATCATCAGCTCATCCGCATCCATCTCGCATTCCTCTTTGTCAATGATGATTTGTCCCTTCTTATCAAACATATAAGAAACACAGCCTGGAGTTCCTACATTGCCGCCTCCTTTTGTGAAAGCACTTCTCACATTGGCTGCCGTACGATTCTTATTGTCTGTCAAGGTATCTACGATGATAGCCACTCCACTCGGACCATAGCCCTCATAAGTGATATTCTCGTAGTTCACCGCATTGGCATCACCCGCTGCCTTCTTAATGCCACGGTCGATGGTATCATTTGGCATGTTGTTGGCCTTAGCCTTGGCAATCACATCGCGAAGTTTGCTATTGTTGGCTGGGTCCGGACCGCCCTCTTTCACGGCAACCGCAATCTCACGCCCAATCACCGTAAAAATCTTTCCCTTTGCGGCATCGTTTCTCTCTTTTTTATGCTTGATATTGGCAAATTTAGAATGTCCTGACATATTTTTTCTAACGCTCCTCTTTATCCTGTCTGTTCTATTTCCGATTTCTTATTCTATCATGCTTTTTTCTGCCTTGCAAGACCTTTGCTCCTATTTTTTGCTTTATGTAAGCTCAAGACTTACCAACAGAGCCTGATTGACCTGTCTTTGCAATCCCTCATCAATGTGGCAGATTTTCTCCCGCAGTCTCTGCTTGTCAATCGTGCGAAGCTGCTCCAAAAGAATCACCGAATCCTTCACCATCGCACAGCGTCTGGCATCCAGTTCCACATGAGTTGGCAGCTTCGCCTTATTCATCTTGGAAGTAATAGCTGCACAGATGACCGTGGGACTGTGCTTATTTCCAATGTCATTTTGTATGATCAACACCGGCCGAACGCCTCCCTGCTCCGAGCCTACCACCGGTCTCAAATCTGCATAATAAATATCGCCTCGTCGAATAACCACTATCTCACACTCCACTTATTGATCAATTTGTAACGATTCTGAATCATCGTTACATCCATTTAT
>JAUNGR010000033.1 GCA_030524485.1 bacterium
AAAAAACAAAAAACATCAAAAAAAATAAAAAAAGTGTTGACAAATCTCGACATTAGGACTATAATGAAACCAACAAAAGAAAAAGAACACTTCTTAAAAGAAAAACTTCTCAAAAAGTTTTTCCAGAGAAGAGTTCCAAGCAACAAAAGAAAATCTAAGAACAGGAGGTACGGTCCAAAGGCAACAGAAGCTAACCCTCAGGAAAATCTTTACCGTAGCACTTGATAAGAGATGTTAGATACTATATGAAAAAATATCTATACTTTCTAATCTGTGATATGACGAGAAAGTATCATAGATAATAAAGTACATAATGTAAGATAACATATAGGCAATGCACAAAAGATAAATTCTTAAAAGAGTGTGATGATTCTTAGAGTATAAGATATCAGATTCAAGTTCCAGTCGAGAAGACGGAGGAGAGGAAGATAGAAGAGAACTAGGAAGCAGCGGAAAGAGAAAAAGAATATTAAAATAGAATCTGATAGGCAGGGGGTTCTTATCACAGAGAATGAAAGATTCTCAGCAGATGGAAACGGAGAATTCAAAGATAACTCGAATCTTCTCTATTCAAAGAGAAAAGGTAGAGGGGTAAGAGAAAAAATCAGAGAATACGGATTCCATAAAAAGACAATAGAATACGAGGTAAAGTCCAATGGATGAGATAGTTTAAAGGGCGGATGTCGATAACTTAGTTTACGATATCCGCCTTTTTACTGCATAAAAATGTCTTTACGGACAGCCTTCCAAGTTAAAGGGAGGGGTGTACTCTTCTTTGGCACTGCTTTTTTTCTGAATAAAGCCATGTTCCAAGCCTAATCGTTCGGCCTCTCTTAGCACCTGTTGGTATTCGTAGGAGGTGATGCGGCGGTTTAATTCCGGATACGGTTCACTTTTGCGATAGGGAGTGTACTGGCTCATCAAGCTGATGAGATAGCTATCCTTGGGGAGTGTGTCTGCAATCCAACGGAGCAGAGCGATGGAATCCTCCTTGGCATTGGGAAGCACCAGATGACGAAGCATGACTCCACTTTGCATGAGGTATTTTTCAGGCTCGTCAGGAACGCCTTCGCAGCCTGCAAAAATGGGAGCACCGGCGACCTCAATCATCGTCTGGATGGCAGAGGAGGCTTGCTCAAAGTAATCCGAAGCGGCGGAGTAAGCCTTGGAAAGGGTGGAACTTTTGTATTTGAGGTCAGGCAGCCAAATGTCAACGTAGTCCTTTAGGGCTAGGATGGTTGAGGGCTTCTCATAGCCACCACAGTTGTAGACAACAGGAATACGAAGTTGGGGTTTGGCAAGCTCCAGAGCCTCCATCACATCAGGAAGATATTGGGTGGCGGTGACAAGGTTGATATTGTGTGCTCCCTGTGCCTGTAAGTCCAAAAAGATGGTAGCGAGCTGTTCGGCTGTCACGGTCACGCCAAAGTTATCCTGACTAATCTGCGAATTCTGACAAAAGCAGCAGCGAAGGGTGCAACCAGAAAAAAAGACGGTTCCGCTGCCCCTTGAGCCGCTGATACAGGGTTCTTCCCAATGGTGTAAGGCGGCACGGGCAATTTTTGCCTGAGCAGGTGATTTGCAAAAGCCCTGTTGTTTATAACGGTTCACTCGGCACTCTCTAGGACAAAAATGGCAATTTTCGTAGGAAAAATGGGAAAGAGACATGAAAAAAGGCTCCTTTCTTGCACGTATGCACTTCTTGACACTTCTTGACTTTTCGCATCCTCATGTTAAAATAAAAATCGAATGCTAACTCATGCCCGTTTATTATGATAGCAGAAGGGAAAAAGAAAGAAGAAGGGAAGAATGCAATATGCAAGGAAAGAAAAAAAGTGCGTTGGCCTATGCCTTTCCCAAAACCATACCGGTGATGACGGGCTATCTTTTTTTGGGAATGGCTTATGGGGTACTGATGTCCGTGAATGGATTTTCGATGCTTTGGACGGCAGCTATGAGTATTTTTGTTTATGCTGGAAGTATGCAATATATGGCGGTGTTGCTTTTTGTGGCGGCGGTAGGGCCAGTGTATGCCTTTCTCATGGCTTTGATGGTTAATGCCAGACATCTTTTTTATGGGATTTCCATGTTGGATAAGTATCGAGGAGCGGGTAAGTGGAAGCCCCTTTTGGTATTTTTGCTCACCGATGAGACTTTTTCGGTGGTCTGCAATGAAGAAGTCCCAAAAGAACTTCCAGAATATCCGGTGTATGCATGGATTTCCGTGTTGGATTATGCCTATTGGATTATCGGAAGCCTGTTGGGGGCTGGACTTGGAAATCGGATTCCCTTTTCAACGGAGGGATTGGACTTTGCACTGACGGCTCTGTTTTTGGTCATTTTTACGGAGCAGTGGCTGACTCAGAAGAAACATAGACCAGCGGTGGTTGGCATTCTTGCCACCACTCTGTGTCTGGTGGCTTTCGGCTCGGAGCTTTTTATTATTCCAGCCATGGCAGCCATTTTGGCGGTGATGACTTTAGATTATCAGAAAGAGCAGCAAAGAGAACGTGAGCTGCAGAAGGGAGGCAGGGCGGCATGAATCTTTCAAGCGGACAGATGCTGCTTTTGATTGCGGCGATGGCAGCTGCGACTATGTTGACTCGCTTTTTGCCTTTCTTTTTATTTCCGGAGGGAAGGGAAACTCCGGAGTATGTCAAGTTTTTGGGACGAACTTTACCTTATGCAACGATAGCCCTTCTTGTGGTTTATTGTTTTAAGGGAGTTTCCTTGACGGCATGGCCCTTCGGACTGCCAGAACTTCTGGCTGCAGTCGGGACGGTGGGAATTCATGTGTGGAAAAGGAATACCTTACTGAGCATTGCGGCGGGAACGGGTATCTATATGCTCTTGGTGCAGCTGGTATTTTAAAGAAAGAACAAGCATAAAACATCTCCTCTGTCTTTCGGTGTGCGGAAGGCGGGGGAGATGCTTTTATTCTGAATCACACTGGTTTGGTTGTCAAAGGTCTGTGCAAGTCACAGTTTGCACAGATGCTTGCCAACACTTTTATAATTAGTTAGTCAGAAAACCCATTACCTTTAGGCGATGGGTAGTTCACAGGAGGTTTTGGCGGATGGCTTCAGCCAGAGCCTCATACTCCTCATCTGTGAGCAGTACTTTGCCGCTGTTCATCTCAAAGGTGCTGCCCCACTCTACTTCGTCCTTATACTTAGGAACCAAGTGGAAGTGCAGATGGCAGCCGGTATCTCCATAAGCACCGTAGTTTACCTTGTCCGGTGCAAAGGCTTTGTGAAGGGCTTTGGAAACTTTGGCGATGTCGCTAAAGTACTGGTCTCTCTCTTCGTCACTCAAATCAATCAGCTCGCTGACATGCTTCTTATGAGCTACGATGCAGCGTCCCTTATGGCTTTGCTCCTTAAAAACATAGACAAAGCTGGATGGGAGTTCACAGCAAGGATAGCCAAATTTTGCGACCAATTCTCCCTGCATACAATATGCACAATTTGGATCTTTCATGGTAGTAATCCCCTTTCGTAGTTGATTGTCCGCTGTCTCGAGGCTGACTATTTTGTACATCGAATACGCACAATCATGGTTTTGGTATGTAAGTATTATACAATGTTTTGTCCTGAAAATCTACTAGGAATGGAGATTTACAAAAATTTAATGTTTCTGTCCTTGATTTCTGGGATAAGTGAACTTATAATGATAGAGAATACGCTTAAAAACAAGGTTTTTTGCGTATTGGCAGCAGGCAGGAAGCTGTCGGAGAGCTGCGATTTTCAGGAGGTTAAGAATGGAAGACAGGAATAAGAATGGCAAGACCCCCAAGAATACCCAAGCCATCATAATGATAGTTGTGGTGACGATGGTGACGCTGCTTTGCATCTCCATGATGAAAAGCATGTGGACAGAAAGCACCAGAAAAGAAGTTCCCTATGGTACTTTCTTAGATCTGTTGGAAAAGGGAGAGGTGGAGAGTGCCGTTGTGGGGAGCACGGAGATTCAATTTACTTTGAAACCTAGTTCCTCCATGTATTTGGAGTTGACAAGGGGCGTGCCGGTGCAGTATTACACGGTCAGAATCTCAGACCTAAATCTGGTGGACAGATTGGAAGCGGCGGGCATTGAGGATTACGGTGGACAGAAGGCAAAGACGGGTTCGGGCTTGGTGGATATCTTTCTTGTGTATATCCTTCCGCTGCTCTTTATCTGGTTTTTGATGAGTATGCTGATGAAGCGTATGGGCGGTGGCATGGGCTTTGGAAAGAGCAATGCCAAGATGTATGTGCAAAAAGAAACAGGAGTAACTTTTAAGGATGTGGCCGGAGAGGATGAGGCCAAGGAGTCCTTGACAGAGATTGTGGACTTCCTTCACAATCCGGAAAAGTACAGCAAGATAGGTGCGAAGCTGCCGAAGGGAGCGTTGTTGGTAGGTTCTCCAGGGACCGGTAAGACGCTGCTGGCAAAGGCGGTGGCTGGAGAGGCGAAGGTGCCATTTTATTCGCTCTCCGGTTCGGATTTTATGGAGCTGTATGTCGGTGTTGGAGCTTCCAGAGTGCGTGACTTGTTCCGTCAGGCACAGCAGACGGCTCCTTGCATCATTTTTATTGACGAGATTGACTCCATCGGGCGGACGAGAGATGGCCATGGCGGTGGAGGCGAGTCGGAGCAGCAGCAGACTCTAAACCAGTTGCTCTCTGAGATGGATGGCTTTGATTCCTCCAAAGGACTTTTGGTTTTGGCAGCGACAAACCGTCCAGAAGTCTTGGATCCTGCTCTGCTGCGTCCGGGACGTTTTGACCGTCGAGTGATTGTGGATAAGCCAGATTTGAAGGGACGAATCAATATCTTGAAGGTACATTCCAAGGACGTGCGGCTGGACGATACCGTGGATTTTGAGGAGATTGCTCTGGCGACTTCGGGAGCGGTTGGAGCAGATCTTGCGAACATGATGAACGAGGCAGCCATCAATGCAGTCAAGAATGGAAGAAATGCCGTATCCCAGAAAGATTTGTTTGAGGCTGTTGAGGTCGTTTTGGTGGGTAAGGAGAAAAAGGACAGAATCCTCAGTCAGGAAGAGAGACGAATCGTCTCTTACCATGAGGTTGGTCACGCTCTGATCAGTGCCCTGCAGAAGGACTCCGAGCCAGTGCAGAAGATTACCATTGTGCCCAGAACCATGGGAGCCTTGGGCTATGTGATGCATGTGCCAGAGGAGGAAAAGTATCTCAATACCCAGAAGGAGCTGGAGGCCATGTTGGTGAGTGCTTTGGGAGGCCGTGCAGCGGAGGAGTTGGTATTTGAGACGGTGACCACTGGTGCAGCCAACGACATCGAGCAGGCAACCCGAATTGCAAGAGCGATGGTGACGCAATATGGTATGTCTAAGCGATTTGGTCTGATGGGGCTGGCACAGCAGCAAAATATGTACCTGAGCGGCAGAACCGTTTTGGACTGCGGCGATGCAACCGCTTCGGCGATAGATGACGAAGTGATGCTGATTTTGAAGGCAGCGTACAATGAGGCCAAACGTTTGCTTTCCGAGAATCGAGAGGTGATGGATAAGATAGCTGCCTTTTTGATTGAGAGGGAGACCATCACCGGAAAAGAATTTATGAAGATTTTCCATGAAGCAAAGGGCAGGTCCGAGAGTGGCTCGGAAGAAAATAGCGAGAGCGGCGAAAAGGATGCGAACGAAGAAACCAAACAGAGTGCAGACAAAGAGCCGAACGAGCAAAACGAAGACGAACAACAAGACGAGCAGAAGCAGCAAGAGAATGACAAGATAGAGAAAAGGGGATTGTGGGAATGATGAAGACGGTATATACTTGCTTTCCAGGGGGAAAGCATAAGGTATTGACGATGAGCTATGACGATGGACGTTTGGAGGACCGTCGTTTGGTTTCGATTTTCAATCGGTACGGAATCAAGGGAACCTTTCACTTGAATTCTGGCATTGTGAGAGAGGATAGAATTCCTGTCGAGGAATATAAGGAACTGTATCAGGGACATGAAGTCTCCTGTCACACCTGCACACATCCAACCATAGCTCGTTGTCCGCTGCCGCAGGTGATGAAGCAGGTGTTGGATGACAGAAGCAATCTGGAGGAGCTTATGGGCTATCCAGTGAGAGGACTTTCCTATCCGAATGGTTCTTACTCCAAGGAGATTGTAAATGCACTTCCGGCACTGGGCATTCGCTATGCCCGTGTGGTGGGCGATACCTATGGCTTTGGAATGCCGGAAAACTATCTGGAGTGGAAGGCAACCTGTCATCACAATCATGACCTGCTGCGTTTGGGCGAGGAATTTGTGAATCTGCATAAGACACAGTACCTGTACATGATGTATGTGTGGGGACATAGCTACGAGTTTACCAACCAGAACAACTGGGAGTTGATGGAGGAGTTCTGCCACATGGTCGGAGGTCGTGAGGATATCTGGTATGCAACCAACATCGAGATTGTGGACTACATGGAGGCAGCGAACCGCCTGCAGTTTACCGCTCTCTGCGATAAGGTGTACAATCCTTCTGTGCAGACGGTATGGCTGGAAGTGGATAAGCAGAAGGTGGAAGTTCCGGGAGGCGCTTACCTCTCTTTATAATTAGTTAGCCAGAAAACCCATTGCCTTTAGGCGATGGGGCGTTCACAAGGTGCTAAGAGTGTATTTTAAGTAAAGCGAAACAAAAGAGGATGGAAAACAGAAAGTGTCTTTTTCTGATTTCCATCCTATTTTCTTAGTGATACAGTTTTTTATGCTCGTAGACTGGCTCACTGGTGAGCTGCACGCCTAACTTTTGGAAAATCTTAATGTCCACCGAGGACAGCATGACGGAGGTGTGGACTTGACAGCCCTTTAAGAGGGGAAGCTGGTCCAGTGCCTTCTGTGCATTCTCGTCCGTCGCAGCACACATGGAGAGGGCAATCAACACCTCATCCGTGTGAAGGCGGGGGTTTTTGCTTCCGAGATACTTGGTCTTCAATTCCTGAATTGGCTCAATCGCAGACGGAGCAATCAAGTGCAAATCGTGGGGAATGTTTCCGAGCAGTTTGATGGCATTTAAGAGAACCGCAGCGGAAGCTCCCAAAAGATTGCTGGTTTTTCCAGTCACCAATGTGCCATCCGGAAGCTCCAAGCAGGCAGCTGGTGCAGCGATATCTTCAGCCAGTTGCAGGCAGCGTCCCACCGTCCGGCGGCGTTCTGGGCTGATTTTGGACTGTTTCATCAAAAGTTCAATCTTATAAACCTCATCCTGTGCATTTTCCTCTCTGACCTGACGATTCAGGGCGGTGTAATAGCGGCGGATAATTTCCTGATAGGAAGCTTCCTTGCAGACCTCATCGTCTTCGATGCAGTATCCTGCCATGTTTACGCCCATGTCGGTAGGAGACTTGTAGGGACTCTCGCCATAGATACCTTCAAAGATGGCATTCAACACGGGAAAAATATCTACGTCACGGTTGTAGTTGACTGCCGTTTTGCCGTAGGCCTCCAGATGGAAGGGGTCAATCATGTTGACATCGTTGAGGTCAGCCGTGGCAGCCTCATAAGCCAGATTGACGGGATGTTTGAGGGGCAAATTCCAGATGGGGAAGGTCTCAAACTTCGCATAACCGGCACGGATGCCTCTCTTGTTCTCGTGGTAGAGCTGGGAGAGACAGGTAGCCATCTTGCCGCTTCCGGGGCCGGGAGCCGTGACGATGACCAGAGGTTTGCTGGTTTCGATGTAGTCATTCTTTCCGTAGCCCTCATCGCTGACAATCAGCGGAATGTTGGATGGATAGCCGGGAATCACATAGTGGCGATATACCTTAAGTCCGGCATGTTCAAGTTTGCTGCGAAAGAGGTCGGCGGAGGATTGTCCATTATACTGGGTCACTACGACACTGCTGACATAAAGACCTTGGTCTCTGAATTCTTGAATCAAACGAAGAACATCGGCATCGTAGGAGATGCCCAAATCCCCGCGCATCTTGTTGCGGGCAATGTCACCGGCGTTGATGGCGATCACAATCTCAGCCTGCTCCTTCAGCTGAAGCAGCATTTTGAGCTTGCTGTCAGGGGCAAAACCGGGGAGAACACGGGAGGCATGAAAATCATCAAACAGCTTGCCGCCGAACTCCAAATAGAGTTTATCTCCGAATTTGTTAATGCGTTCACGAATGTGCTCAGACTGCATTTTGAGATACAGGTCATTGTTAAATCCGATTTTATTCATAAAATGTTCCATCCTTCCTAGTAGCTGCACAATTATAATTATTGTAGCATATTTTGACAAAAAATCCACTGGAAAAAGCATAGAACCTTTTTCTAAATGCGGGAAAAAGATTGGTAGAGTTTGTCAAAAGGATGGGAATATGCTATAATCCACCATATCAAGAAGGGAGAGAAGCGATGAAGCGATGGCTTTTTGGGATTTTTTTTCTGTTGTGTCTGAGTGCGTGCAAGGACATAAGTCCGCAGCAGGAGGACAGGGGGGAGAGAGCAGTGACGGAATCTTTGCTCTCTGAGGAAGAAGCACAGGTAAAGACCGAGGAAGAGCCACAGAAGGAGAGAGAAGCAGTCAAGGTCAAGGGAATCTATCTGACCGCTGGGACAGCGGGTACGGAGGAGACAATGACTGCCATGATAGAAAATATCAAACAGACGGAGATTAATGCGGTTGTGATTGATGTCAAAGACGATAGGGGCAGAATCACCTTTGAGATGGACACGCCTTTGGTTCAGGAGATTGGAGCTTGTCAGGTTTCTATTTCTGACATTGAGGACTTGATGAGGAGATTAAAGGAAGCCAACATCTACACGATAGCCCGTGTGGTGGCATTTCGAGACCCCTATCTGGCAGAACAGAAGCCAGAGTGGAGTCTGCACGATGCGGATGGCAGCATGCATCGGGATGCTTCAGGGCTTGCTTGGGTGAATCCCTACAAGGAGGAAGTCTGGGACTATCTGGTGGAGGTGGGAAAGGCAGCTGGGGAAGCCGGCTTTGATGAGGTGCAGTTCGACTACATTCGCTTTGCCACGGACAGCAGCATGAGGACGGTGGTGTTTGACGAGGCGGACACCAGAGGAAGAAGCAAAACCGATGTGATTACCGAGTTTGTCGCCTATGCCTATGAGCAACTAGCGGACAGCGGTGTGTTTGTCTCAGCGGATGTGTTTGGAACCATCATAGGCAGTGCGGTGGATGCCAATTCGGTGGGACAGATTTATGAGGATATGGCAGAACATTTGGATTATATCTGTCCTATGATTTATCCTTCCCATTATGGGGAGGGGAATTTTGGCTTAGATTATCCGGACTTGCATCCCTATGAGACCATTTTGGGAGCCTTAAGAAACTCGGAACGGGTGCTGCGTGCTGCCGCAAGAGGGGAGAAGAGCATCACAGAGCAGCAGGAGGAACAGGCACAGAGCGAAGAGAGTAGCGAGGCGGAGGAGCTTCATATGGACGAGGTGCAGGAAGCCTCTCTCAATGGCAGAAGACCCCATGTGCTGGCGGCGGAGATTCAGGAAGAGATGGAGAGCAAGGCACAGTTTAGACAGGCAGCAAGAGAAGAGACTGGCGTGGAGGACGTGCAAGAGCTTTCTTGGGCGAAGGTGAGACCTTGGCTTCAGGACTTTACAGCCTCGTATCTGAAAAATTATAGGGAGTACGGTCCGGAGGAGATACGGGAGCAGATTCAGGCCGTGTACGATGCAGGCTATGAGGAGTGGATTCTTTGGAATGCCTCCAACCGCTATACTTGGGAGGGCTTGGAACCTGCTGCTTCGGAGGAAGCAAGTGAGAGCGAAGAGACCGAGAACGAGTGAAGAAGGAAACGAGTCAAAAAGAGAGATAGAAAAGAAGGTGCCTTACTATGGAAGAAACTAGGAGAGAGAGGGAGCCGAAAGCAGGGGAATTTTATCGCCATTTTAAGAATAAGTTGTATCAGGTGCTTACGGTGGCAATTCACTCGGAAACGGGTGAGAAGATGGTGGTATATCAGGCTCTATACGGAGATTTTAAGTGTTATGTGAGACCACTGCAGATGTTTATGAGTGAGGTGGACAAAAAGAAGTATCCGAATGCGACCCAAAGCTATCGCTTTGAGAGGGTGCAGCTGGCAGCGGAGGAAGAACCAAGGGAGGAAGTAAGCCAAGAAGAGGAGGAGATGGGGCAGGTAAATCCCTATCTTTTGGAATATTTGTCTGCGGACACCTGTGAGGAGAAGCTGTCTGCCCTTGCGAGAATGCGGGGGCATGTCGGACAGATTGAGCTGGATGCCATTGCGATGACACTGGGAATTCAGCCGCTGAGAGGGGAGTTTTCACAGCAGTTGGACATTTTTGTGAAGCATGTGCGTACCCAGCAGTACTATGACGGAAGCAGACTTCGCTAGAGGGAGCAAGCAGACAGACCACTAGGAGAAAAAGACATGTTTTTTGATTTGCAGGAGGAATTGAAGAAGCTGCCAGAAAAGCCTGGAGTGTATTTGATGCACGATGAGAGCGATGAGATTCTTTATGTCGGAAAGGCCATCAACCTAAAAAATCGAGTGCGTCAATATTTTCAGAGCAGCCGAAACAAGACGGAGAAAATCCGAAAGATGGTCAGCCACATCGCATGGTTTGAGTACGTGGTGACCGATTCGGAGCTGGAAGCTTTGGTGTTGGAGTGCAACCTGATTAAGGAACATCGCCCCAAATACAACACGATGCTCAAGGATGACAAAAGTTATCCCTACATTCGGGTAACGGTGGAGGAAGATTATCCGAGAGTTCTCTTTGCTTGGAGAAGAGGCAAGGACAAGAGCCGTTACTTTGGCCCCTACACCAACGTGAAAGCGATGAAAGATACGCTGGACTTGATTCATAAGATTTTTCGGCTGCGAAGCTGTAGTCGGGTGCTTCCTAGGGATATCGGAAAGGACAGGGCCTGCTTGAATTATCATATGAAGCAGTGTATGGCTCCCTGTCAGGGTTATGTCTCCAAGGAGGAGTATCGAGAGCAGATAGAGAAGGTGCTAGACTTTTTGAATGGAAAGTTTGGGACGGTGTTACAGGAATTGGAAGAAAAGATGTTTGCCGCCTCCGAAAAGATGGAGTTTGAGCAGGCCATGGGCTATCGGGATTTGATGGAAAGCGTGAAACAGATTGCTCAAAAACAAAAAATCACGAGCAACGATAGGCAGGACAGGGACATTCTTGCGGTCGCCAAGGATGAGATGGATGCGGTGGTTCAAGTCTTCTTTGTGAGGGAGGGGCGTTTGATTGGCAGGGATCACTTCCATTTGGAGACCTCCTTGCAGGAGGAGAAGGGGCAGATTCTCACAAGCTTTGT
The DNA here is from genome assembly GCA_030524485.1 of bacterium. Classification (GTDB taxonomy): domain Bacteria; phylum Bacillota; class Clostridia; order Lachnospirales; family Lachnospiraceae; genus CAJMNU01. Next base: position 11,294 of record JAUNGR010000033.1, read on the forward strand.
GAAGCAGTTTTATGGAGGAACTCCTCTGATTCCCAAGGAACTTTGGGTGCAGACGGAGCTGGAGGACAGCGAACTTTTGGAACAGTGGCTGAGTGCCAAGCGGGGACAGAAAGTAAGCATCGTGGTTCCCAAAAAGGGAGAGAAGGAGCAGTTGGTGGATTTGGCAAGACGCAACGCTTTCTTGGTGCTCTCTCAGGATAAGGAAAAGATAAAGCTGGAGGAGAAGCGGACGCTGGGAGCAGTTGCAGAGTTAGAACAGCTCTTGGGACTCTCCGGTTTGAAGCGGCTGGAAGCGTTTGACATTTCAAATACCAGCGGTGTGGAATCGGTGGGTTCCATGGTCGTCTATGAGCAGGGAAAGCCAAAGAGGAGCGATTACCGAAAATTTAAGATCCAGTGGGTGAAGGGACCGAACGACTATGCTTCGATGCGGGAGGTGCTGTTGAGGCGATTTCGACATGGTCTTGCGGAGCAGCAGGAGAGTCAAAAAGAGAGGGAAAGCTCCAGTGAGAGTCGTTTTGTTCGTTTTCCGGATTTGCTTTTGATGGATGGCGGCAGGGGGCAGGTGAATGTTGCATTGGAGGTGCTGCAAGAGCTGCAGTTGAACATTCCTGTCTGTGGCATGGTGAAGGACGATGCCCATCGAACAAGGGGGATTTACTTTCAGAATCAGGAAATCGCCATCGATAAGCATTCGGAAGCGTTTCGTTTGGTGACTCGCATTCAGGATGAGGCACACCGCTTTGCGATTCAGTACCATAGAAGTCTGAGGGGAAAAGACCAAGTGCATTCGATTCTGGATGATATCTCTGGCATCGGAGCGGTGAGAAGAAAGGCCTTGATGAGAAACTTTCAGTCGATAGAGGCGATTCGAGCAGCCTCCGAAGAGGAGCTTGCTGCCGTTGAGGGGATGAATCGGGCGGCCGCAGCGAAGGTGTATGAGTTTTTTCACACAGAAAGTGGCGGCGGATTTCCGTAAGATTTTCTGGTGACAAGAATCGAAAGATGTGATAGGATGAGTAAAAGCGCATCACAGAGCAAAGCCAAGGAAAACGGGCGAGAAAGCGGAAAAGAAAAGAGTGAAACGGTGCAAAAAAACAGATAAAGGAGAAATTTGCGATGCAAGGGGTACTGATTACAGAATTGATTGAGAAAATGAAGCTGAAAAATATGACACCGGAGATAGACACGGACAAGATAGTGCTGGCACATCCGGATGTAAATCGACCGGCATTGCAGCTAACGGGATTTTTTGACCATTTTGACCGTGAGCGTGTGCAGATTATTGGATATGTGGAGCAGGCTTACATCAACTCTCTGAGCGAGGAAAGAAGAAGAGAGGTGTATGACAAGCTGCTTGCTTGTAAGATCCCCTGTCTGGTCTACAGTCGTGGACAGCTTCCGGACGAGGATATGCTGGAGCTGTGTAACTACTATGGAGTTCCCTGTATGGTTTCCGAGCAGAATACCTCGGAATTGATGGCGGAGGTGATTCGCTGGCTGAAGGTAAAGCTGGCTCCGTGCATCAGCATTCATGGAGTTCTGGTGGATGTATTCGGAGAAGGTGTTCTGATTATGGGCGAGAGCGGCATCGGAAAGAGCGAGGCAGCCTTGGAGCTGATTAAGAGAGGACATCGTCTGGTGACCGACGATGTGGTGGAGATTCGCAAGGTGAGTGAGATTACCCTGATTGGCAGTGCACCGGATATCACCAGACACTTTATTGAGCTGAGAGGCATCGGCATTGTGGATGTGAAGACCTTGTTTGGTGTGGAGAGTGTGAAGGATACCCAGCAGATTGACATTGTGATTAAGTTAGAGGATTGGAATCGAGAGAAGGAATACGACCGTCTGGGTCTGGAGGACCAGTATACCGAGTTCTTGGGCAATCAGGTGGTGTGCCACAGCATCCCGATTCGTCCAGGCAGAAATCTGGCGATTATCGTGGAGACTGCAGCGGTCAACTACAGACAGAAGAAGATGGGTTACAATGCGGCACAGGAATTGTATAACCGTGTGCAGGCAAATCTGAACAGACGCTAGCATCCGTGAACAGAGGAACATACGCCTCAAAGCGGGATAATCTGGCCATGTTTTTGCCTTATCCTCAGTCGGCGTACATCCAGTACGCCTCCATCGTTTGCCTTAAAAAGGACCGTATGTCCCCTTGTTTACGGATGCTAGCACCCAGAAAGAAGAGAGAGAAGAAAGAAAAAGAAAAGTATAGAAAGAAGCTTATAGATAGAAAGAAGCCTATAGAAGGAAAAAGAGAAAAGGAAGCCGGCAGAGGGAAGAAAGAATGGAGAAGAAAAAGACAACAAGTGTGGATAGACAGGAAGAGACTGCCATCGGCAAGGCTCTGCGAGCAATCGTGGGGGAGGAGCAGCTGCACTGTGAGGAGCCGCTGAGTCGTCATACCACTTTTCGCATCGGAGGTCCTGCAGAATATTTTGTGCTGCCCCGAAACGAGGAGGAGCTGTGTGCGGTCTTAAAACTATGCGAGGAGAGAAAACTTGCGTGGTATTTGATTGGAAATGGCAGCAATCTTTTGGTGAGCGATGCGGGTGTGAGAGGTGTGGTGATTTCTCTGGAAAAGGGCTGGAGAGAGCTTCGCATACAGGGAAATGCTATGCGAGTGGGAGCAGGCCTTCTTCTTTCCAAGGTGGCCAATGCGGCGGCCGCAGCCTCACTGGGAGGTCTGGAATTTGCGGCCGGAATCCCCGGCACGGTGGGCGGAGCGGTGAGAATGAATGCAGGGGCCTACGGCGGGGAAATCAAGGATGTGCTGCGAGAGGCGAAGGTGCTGACCAAGGAGGGAAGAACCAAGGTGTTGACCAAGGAGGAGTTGCAATTTTCCTATCGGCAAAGCTGCGTCTCCCAAAAAGGCTATCTGGTCCTAGAGGTGGTCTTTGAGCTGCATCCGGCGGCAGAGAGCGAGATCCGGCAGCGGATGCAGGAGTTGAGCGTATCCAGAAGAGAAAAGCAACCCTTGGAATATCCCAGTGCAGGCAGCACTTTCAAGAGGCCGGAGGGCTACTTTGCCGGAAAGTTGATTGAGGAGGCGGGGCTTCGAGGCTTTGCGGTGGGAGATGCACAGGTGTCCGAAAAGCACTGCGGCTTTGTCATCAACAGGGGAAATGCGACGGCCGAGCAGGTCATGAGCCTGTGTGAGCACATACAAAAAAAGGTGCAGGAGCAGTTTGGAGTCAAACTGGAGATGGAAGTACAAAAGATGGGTTAAGCCCATTGCTGAGTTGGAGGAAGCGATGAGACTCATAATTGTGACGGGAATGTCAGGGGCGGGAAAGACAACAGCACTTAAGATCTTGGAAGATTTTGGCTTTTATTGTGTGGACAACCTGCCAATTCCACTGATGGAAAAATTTGCAGAGTTGGTTTTGGAAAGTACAGGGGATATTAAGGATGCGGCTTTGGGAATCGACATTCGGGGCGGCGATGACTTTGAGCAGCTGCAAGAGATTTTGCGAAACTGGAAACTGCGAAATTTTAATTTTGAGATTCTGTTTTTGGATTCCGGCGATGATATTTTGATCAAACGCTACAAGGAGACAAGAAGAAGCCATCCTCTGGCAGCTGGAGGAAGGGTGGATAAGGGCATAGCCAAGGAGAGGGAAAAGATAGCCTTCCTGCGCAGGGAAGCGAGCGTGATTTTGGACACAAGCAACCTTCTCACCAGAGAACTGCGGCAGGAGCTGGAGCAGATTTTCTTGAAGGGGAAGGAGTATCGCAACCTGTATGTGACCGTGCTTTCTTTTGGATTTAAGTATGGCATTCCGGTGGATGCCGATCTGGTATTTGATGTGAGATTTCTGCCCAATCCCTACTATGTGGACGCTCTGCGTGCCCTAAGCGGCAACGACAGGGAGGTGCAGGAGTATGTGATGCGGGGCGGAAAGGCACAGACCTTTTTGGAGAAGCTGCATGATATGCTGATGTTTTTGCTACCAAACTATGTGCAGGAGGGAAAAAACCAACTGGTAATTGCGATTGGCTGTACGGGAGGGAAACACCGCTCGGTGACGATAGCCAATGCACTGTACGAGAAACTGTTGGTGCAAAGCAACTACGGGGTGAGGATTGAGCACAGAGACATAGAGAAGGACAGTCTGAGAAAAAAAGTCTAGGAAAAGGGTCTTAAAAAAGGACCTAAAAAAACAATGGGCAGCCTGAGCAGCGAGAGGGCAGAATGGAGGAAGGGATGTCATTTTCTTCCAGAGTAAAGGATGAATTGTCGCATCAGATGAGCACCGCGAGGCACTGTCGCATTGCGGAAATTGCAGCAATCATCAGTCTTTGCGGCCGTGTGCAAATTTCGGAGGACTTGCATTACTGCATCCGGATGCACACGGAAAATGTGGCAGTTGCAAGAAAGTACTTTACATTATTGAAAAAAACATTTAATATAAATACGGATATTTCGATTCGGAGAAGTGCATATCTTAAGAAAAATAAGATTTATACGGTGAGCATCAAAGCGGACGAAGATGCCCGAAGGGTCTTGTATGCGACCAAGCTGCTTCACAGCGATGGAGAGATTTTGGAAAATTTGGATTTGGTGGGAAATGTGGTGATTCAGCAGGCCTGCTGCCGCAGAGCCTTTATTCGAGGAGCCTTTCTCGCTTCCGGTTCCATCAGTGCACCGGAGAAATTTTACCATTTTGAGATAGTATGTCCGACAGAAGCGAAGGCGAAGCAGTTGCAGGATATCATCGCAGCCTTCCATTTGGATGCTAAGATTGTACAGAGAAAGAAATATTTTGTGGTCTATATCAAAGAGGGAAGTCAGATTGTGGACATTTTGAATGTAATGGAGGCTCATCAGAGTCTGATGGAGCTGGAGAATGTCCGCATTCTAAAGGAGATGCGAAACAGTGTGAACCGTCAGGTGAACTGCGAGACGGCGAACATCAACAAGACGGTCTCGGCGGCCGTAAAGCAGATAGAGGATATCCGCTATCTTGAGGACAATTACGGTTTGGAACATTTGCCGGAGACTCTCTGTGAGATAGCCAAGGAGCGGTTGCGGCAGCCGGAGGCAACCTTGAAGGAACTGGGAGAGGCCATGCACCCGCCGGTGGGAAAGTCTGGTGTCAATCACAGATTGCGAAAGCTCAGCACGCTGGCGGCGAAGCTGAGAGAGGAGGAGAATTATGATCAAAAAAACAGTGACGATTGAGATTTCTTCGGGATTGGAAGCACGTCCAATCGCAATGCTGGTTCAGGTAGCGAGCCAGTATGAGAGTAAAATCTATGTGGAATGTGGAAGCAAGCGTGTCAATGCGAAGAGCATCATGGGCATGATGACCTTGGGACTGTCTGCTGGAGAGCAGGTGACCATTGAGGCGGTCGGTGCAGATGAGGATGCAGCGATCCGAGATATTGAAAATTATTTAAAGAATAACTAACAGGAATACACTCATATGGGGAAGGCCTCTCCTGACAAGAATGCACAGTACGCTACACAGATAAAAATTGTGTAGATGAGAAAGGATACGAGTGAGAGATTGTACGGCTGTGGGAATAGAAAGCGTTGTGGCTGTGTGTCGTTGTCAGGAGAGGACAGAAAAAGAGATTGCCAGATAGAGGGGCAGTCTCTTTTCTTGTTTCCTAGGAAAGTTCTCGCTTTCCTAGGAAACAAAAACGCTTCGCTTTGTTCTTGTAAGAGCGAGAAGAAAAAGAGGAAGGGAGGAACACAATGGCATTTACGCATTTGCATGTCCACACGGAGTATAGCCTGCTGGATGGCTCCTGTAAGATAGGGGAGTTGACGCAGAGGGCAGCCGAATTGGGAATGGACAGTCTGGCAGTGACGGATCATGGTGTCATGTACGGTGTGATTGATTTTTATAAGGCTGCGAAGGCAGCCAAAATCAAGCCCATCATTGGCTGTGAGGTGTATGTTGCGCCAAATTCAAGATTTGACAGAGAGACGGGAGCCGGAGAGGACCGATATTATCATCTGGTGCTGTTGGCGGAGAATAACCAAGGCTATGCCAATCTGATGAAAATTGTCTCAAAGAGCTTCATTGATGGCTTTTATTATAAACCTAGAGTGGATTATGAGCTTTTGAGAACCTACCACGAGGGCATCATCGCTCTGAGTGCCTGCCTTGCCGGTGAGGTGGCGAGATTCTTACAGAGGGGCATGTACGAGGAAGGAAAGGCAGCGGCTCTGCGTTACCAAGAGATTTTTGGGAAGGACAATTTCTTTCTGGAGCTGCAGGACCATGGCATTCCAGCCCAGAAACAGGTCAATGCCGGCCTGCTTCGGATGAGTCAAGAGACAGGAATCGCTCTGGTAGCGACGAATGACATTCATTACACCTACGATACGGATGCTCAGGCACATGACATTTTGCTTTGCATTCAGACCAGAAAGAAGGTCTCAGATGAGAATCGAATGCGCTATGAGGGGGGACAGTATTACTGTAAGTCCGAGGAGGAGATGAGACAACTCTTTTTGTATGTGCCGGAAGCGGTGGAAAACACTCACAAGATAGCCGAACGCTGCAATGTGGAGATTGAGTTTGGCGTGACCAAACTGCCCAAATTTGCGGTGCCGGATGGCCTGAGTTCTTGGGAATATCTGAATCGCCTCTGTGAGGACGGTTTTGCCAAACGTTATCCCAACGATGACGGAACGCTGAAAGAAAGGCTGCAGTATGAACTTTCCGTCATCCACAACATGGGCTATGTGGATTACTTTTTGATCGTGTGGGATTTTATTCACTTTGCCAAGACCAACGGCATCATGGTGGGACCGGGAAGAGGTTCGGCGGCGGGAAGCATTGTGTCCTACTGTCTGGATATTACGACGATAGACCCTGTGCATTATAACCTGCTGTTTGAGCGTTTCCTCAATCCGGAGCGAGTGTCCATGCCAGATATTGATGTGGATTTTTGTTTTGAGAGGCGACAGGAAGTCATTGACTATGTGGTCAGAAAATATGGCAAAGACCAAGTGGTACAGATTGTAACCTTTGGTACGCTGGCCGCCAAGGGTGTGGTGCGTGATGTGGGGCGGGTTCTGGATTTGCCCTATGCACAGTGCGATGCCATTGCAAGGATGATTCCCGCAGATTTGGGTATAACGCTGGATAAGGCTTTGAAGAGTAGTCCGGATTTGCAGAAAGCCTATCAGGAGAATCCGGAAGTTCACTACTTGATTGATATGGCCAAGCGTCTGGAAGGCTTGCCGAGACACTGTTCCATGCACGCAGCTGGCGTGGTGATCAGTCGCACCAGTGTGGACGAATATGTGCCTCTCTCCCGAGCAGCGGATGGGACGATAGTGACCCAGTTTACTATGACGACGCTGGAGGAGTTGGGCTTGCTGAAGATGGATTTCTTGGGCCTAAGAACACTCACCGTGATTCAGAATGCCGTGCAGCAGGTGGAAAAAAATTATGGGGTACATCTGGACTTGCATGCGATTGACTACAATGACAAGAAGGTTTTGGATTCCATCGGAAGCGGAAAGTGCGATGGTGTGTTCCAGTTGGAAAGTGGTGGAATGAAGAGCTTTATGAAGGAATTAAAGCCGGAGAGTCTGGAGGACATCATTGCGGGGATTTCCCTGTATCGCCCCGGTCCTATGGACTTCATTCCCAAATATCTGGCTGGAAAGAACGACCAAGGAGCCATCGGCTATGACACGCCGCTCCTAGAGCCCATCTTAAAGCCCACGTACGGTTGCATTGTCTATCAGGAACAGGTTATGCAGATTGTGCGAGATTTGGCGGGCTACACCATGGCAAGAAGCGATTTGGTGCGAAAAGCCATGTCCAAGAAAAAGGCCGATGTGATGGAGAAGGAGAGGCAAAATTTTGTCTATGGAAACGAGGCGGAGGGCATCAAAGGCTGCATCGCCAATGGCATCAGCGAGGCAGTGGCAAATCATATCTATGATACGATGATAGATTTTGCTCGTTACGCTTTTAACAAATCCCATGCGGCAGCCTATGCGATTGTTTCCTACCAGACGGCTTATTTGAAATATTATTATCCGATGGAATACATGGCAGCTTTGATGACTTCTGTGATGGACAATACCGGAAAAGTTTCGGAGTATATTTTGAGCTGCCGCCAGATGAACATTCCGATTTTGCCTCCGGATATCAACGAGGGGGAGAGTGGATTTTCCGTGTCTCAAAATGCCATTCGCTATGGTCTTTCCGCCATCCGAAGCGTCGGGAAGGCTGTGGTAGATGCGATTTTGAAGGATAGGAAAGAAAAAGGAAAATTTACTTCTTTGGAGGACTTTGTGGAGCGAATGGGAAATCGGGATGTCAACCGAAGAATCCTAGAGAACTTCATCAAATCCGGAGCTTTGGACAGCCTTGCAGGAAACCGTAAACAGAAATATATGGTGGCTGGAGAGCTGTTGGAGCAGAAAAACAAAGAAAAGAAGAACAGTATGGAAGGACAGCTCAGTCTCTTTGACTTTGCACCGGAGGAAGAAAAAGAAAGCTTTCATGTGAGTTTTCCGAAGGTGGAGGAGTTCGAGAAGGAGGAACTTTTGGCCTACGAGAAGGAGATGTTAGGAGTCTATGTCAGTGGACATCCTCTGCAGGAGTATGAGGCTCTCTGGAGAAAAAATGTGACAGCGACAACCATACAGTTTATCACAGACGAGGAATTCGGCAGGGCACAGGTGGCGGATGGCAGCTTTGTCACCATAGGCGGAATGATTACGGCAAAGACAACAAAACTGACCAAAACGAACAAAATGATGGCTTTTTTGACCGTGGAAGATTTGTTGGGAAGCGTGGAAGTGTTGGTTTTCCCGAAGGATTATGACAACGAAACCAATCGAGCTTTGCTGCGAGAGGACAGTAAGGTCTTTATTCGAGGCAGGGTTTCCATCGGGGAGGAACCGGTGGGAAAGTTGGTTTTTGAGAAGGCGTATTCCTTTGATGAGGCCCCGAGGGAACTTTGGGTGCAGTATCCGAACAAAGCGGCTTGGGATGCGGGGGAGGCAGACTTTCTTGCGACCATCGCTGCCTTCGCCGGAAAGCATAAGGTGAAGGTTTATTTGGAGAAGGAAAGAGGCATAAAGTGCTTGCCGTCAAACAACCGCGTAACAATCAACACGGAGCTTTTAAACACTTTGACGAAACAACTTGGTGAAAATAATGTCAAAGTCGTAGAAAAAACTATTGAAAAGATAGGGAAAATGAATTAGAATGATTTATGGTGAGTTTCTACTCAGGAAATGGCAATCAATTACGGGATGGAGGTAATTGCTATGGCAAAGGAAGTAAAGACAATAGGTGTTTTGACCAGCGGAGGCGATGCACCGGGAATGAATGCAGCGATTCGTGCGGTAGTCCGCACTGCTATCCATAAAGAGATGAAGATCAAAGGCATTATGCGTGGTTATGCAGGACTGTTGGACGAAGAGATTGTAGATATGGATTCGACGAGTGTATCGGATATCATCGGACGTGGAGGTACCATTCTTTACACAGCAAGATGTATGGAATTTACGACTCCTGAAGGACAGAAGAAAGGTGCGGACATCTGCAAAAAGCACGGCATTGACGGGCTTGTAGTGATTGGCGGAGACGGTTCCTTCCGAGGTGCAGGAAAGCTGGCTGCTCTGGGAATCAATACGGTTGGTCTTCCAGGGACGATTGATTTGGATATTGCCTGTACCGATTACACCATCGGTTTTGATACGGCTGTCAATACAGCGATGGAAGCGATTGATAAGGTGCGTGACACCTCAACTTCCCATGAGCGATGCAGCATCATTGAGGTTATGGGACGCAATGCGGGATACATTGCACTCTGGTGTGGTTTTGCGAACGGTGCAGAGGATATTCTGCTGCCGGAGCGGTATGACGGCGATGAGCAGCAGCTCATCAATCACATTATCGAGAACAGAAAACGTGGAAAGAAACATCATATTATTATCAACGCTGAGGGCATCGGACATTCCACCTCTATGGCGAAGAGAATCGAGGCAGCGACTGGCATAGAGACGAGAGCAACGATTCTGGGACATATGCAGCGAGGCGGTGCGCCGACCTGTAAAGACCGTGTGTATGCTTCCATCATGGGAGCTAAGGCGGTGGAGCTGCTGGCACAGGGAAAGACCAACCGTGTGGTAGGATACAAGCACGGCGAGTATGTGGATTTTGATATTCAGGAAGCTTTAAGCATGAGCAAGGATATTCCGGAAGACCAGTATGAAATCAGCAAGATTTTGGTAAGATAAAAGGAATAAAGCCGAAAAAGAGCGACAGAACACGATAGAATAATAAAGGTTGAAAGACTAAGCCTGACAGACAAAGACAGAAAAACAAAGAGCAGAATCAATATGGAGAGGGTGTGCAGAAAATAAGGTTATTTTTTGCAGATCCTTTCTTGATTCTATAGGAGGAAGTATAAAATGGAAGAGAGAGCAAGAACCGTACTCTGCGGAGCCAATTCCTATGATGAAAAGTATTATTTTAATAAGAGATTTGACCGTCTTCCGCTGGAAGTCAAACAGGAACTGCAGATCCTTTGTGTATCGTACACAGAGGATGTGGGAGGTATCCTGACTCTGGAATTCAATGAGGATGGCAATTTGGAATTTAAGGTGATTGCCGATGAGGGAGATTATCTGTTTGATGAGATAGGAAGCGTACTGAAGGTGAAGCAGTACCAGTTGGAAAAAAGAGAACTTTTGGAGAAGTTGGAGTTGTATCATAAGGCACTTTTGATGATGGAAGAGAAAAAAGAGACGAAATAGAATAGAGAGCCAGGATAGCGAACCAAGATAGAGAGACGAGATAGCCAAAAGAAATAGAGAAACGCGAGAGACGTGAAAGACAAGATAGATAGAAAGAAGATAGTGAAATGGAACATACAAAAAAAACCCTTGCGATTGGTTCGTTGCGGCTTCCCAATCCTGTGATTTTGGGACCTATGGCGGGGGTCACAGACATTGCTTTTCGGGAACTCTGTAAAGAGCAGGGCTGTGGCTTGGTGACGATGGAGATGGTCAGTGCGAAGGCGATTTATTACAAAAATAAAAACACACAGGAATTGTTAAAGGTACAGGAGCAGGAGAGACCGGTTTCTTTGCAGTTGTTTGGATCAGACCCACAGATTATGGCGGATATGGCAAAGCAGTTGGAGGAAGGTCCCTACGATATTTTTGATATCAACATGGGGTGTCCGGTTCCTAAGATTGTGAACAACCAAGAGGGTTCTGCGTTGATGAAAAATCCCAAGCTTGCGGGAGAGATTATTGCGGCAATGGCAAAGGCGGTCAAGAAGCCGGTGACAGTGAAATTTCGGAGGGGCTTTGATGAACAGCATGTCAATGCGGTGGAGTTTGCCAAGATTGCGGAAGCAAATGGAGCGGCTATGGTAGCGGTACATGGGAGAACAAGAGAGCAGTATTATTCCGGAAAGGCGGATTGGGATATCATTCGGCAGGTGAAGGAGGCGGTCTCCATTCCGGTAGTCGGAAATGGAGATATTTTCTGTCCGGAAGATGCAAAACGGATGATGGAAGAGACTGGTTGCGATGCGGTGATGATTGCCAGAGGAGCGAAGGGAAATCCTTGGATCTTTAAGAGAACGGTGCATTATCTGGAAACGGGAGAGTTGCTTCCAAAGCCAACGATAGATGAAGTGATGCAAACCATTCTTCGGCATGGGGAGCTGCTCACCAAATGGAAGGGAGAATACATTGGAGTTCGGGAGATGCGCAAGCACATGGCTTGGTACACAGCAGGATGGCCGCATTCCTCCGCTTTGAGAGGCAGAATGAATGAGATGGAGACACTGGAACAATTGGAGGCCTTGGTGAGAGAGACCGCAGAGAAACAAAAAAGCGAAATGTTGAATTAACAGGAATTCTTGACAGAAGAAAGGCATTAAGATATAATACAGGGAATGCAAATACAAGCGATGGAAGCATAGGGGCACACAGTATGCCCATTCGTTTGACGACATTTTTACAGTAAACGGACATGACTCGCCAGCGGCGAATCACCACTATGCATGAAAGTCAGTTAGCCCGTTCGATGTCTGCCTGTCCTTGCACCCTAAAGGGGGAAGGTACAAGTACGCAGTCCATGCAGCCACCGTTCGGGGCTTTCATAATCAATAAAAGGAAGGGAAAAGAATTATGGCAGATAAGAAACATATTCTTACTTATGCAGGATTAAAGCAATATGAGGATGAGTTACAGGAGCTGAAAGTAAATAAGAGAAAGGAAGTTGCTCAGAAAATCAAAGAAGCAAGAGAGCAGGGCGACCTTTCCGAGAATGCAGAGTACGATGCAGCAAAAGACGAACAGAGAGACATTGAGGCAAGAATTGAGGAGCTGGAGAAACTTCTGAAAAATGCAGAGGTTGTCGTTGAGGATGAAGTAGACTTAGATAAGATTAATATTGGGTGTATTGTGCGTGTTTACGATGTGGATGAAGATGATGAGATGGAATTTCAGATTGTCGGTTCCACAGAGGCAAATAGCTTGCAGAATAAGATTTCCAATGAGTCCCCAGTGGGTCATGCTCTGATTGGACGTACCATCGGAGATACAGTTGAGGTTGAAACTCAGGTAGGAACGATTTCTTATAAGGTACTGGGAATCAAGAGAGCTTCCTAACAATCATACCAGATTTCAAGATTAAGAAACAAGAGAAAACTAAAAATTGGCATAAAAAATAATACAAAATC
>JAUNGR010000178.1 GCA_030524485.1 bacterium
ATAAATAAAATGAGTGAAATGAATAAAATGAGTGATATGGCTGATAAAAAAATAGTGGTCATGGGTGGTTCCTTTAATCCCCCAACCTTGGCACATTCTTATTTCGCAGTGGTGACGAGGGAACAAAAAGAGCCTGAACGTGCTATTTTGGGGAATCCTCATCTTTCAGTTCACCGGGAGCATTTTGTCATTGTGCCTGAACCTGAAGGAATGGAAGGAATCAGTTCTACAGCCGTCAGGAATAAAATCAAAAAAAATGATGAAAGTGCGGCGGAGATGCTGGATCCAAGAGTTTGGAAAATGTTAGTGGAGAACAGCAAAAGTTGGATCGAAAAAGACACCTCCGGCACTATTCAGTAGATGAGAATTTGTCAATCTGTAAACAGTTTGATTTCAGCAAGCATCTTATGCAACTTGTGTTCGTCAAACGGAAGATATTCAGCTATTGTGAAACCAACAACATTAGCACTATCCGTAATTAGCTGCAGTATTTTAGACAGATTTTCCATTGTCATCTTTCCACCACCTGACCCATCACCAACCATTTCTGGGTTGGCAAAATAAGTCGAGTGGAAGAAATGTTCATCCAACACATCAATGTCAAAGTGTACGAGAATATGGTCGAACTTTTCTATGAAAGCAGCAATTTCAGAATCTGTCACAAATTCTTTGTCCTGCACCTTGTAGGCCACTCCCATATCTTTCAGGTATTTTTCCTGATAGCTATGGAGTGGCTGAAGTCCAATATAGAAAATTTCGTCCGGCTTAAATGTCGGGTTTTTCATCTCTGCACTCAGCTGTGCTGCTCCATGACCTAAAAGACTCCCAAGCACCATTGCATGAGCGTTAGGATATCCATCATTGACAGTTGACACATCTGGATGTGAATCAATCCAAATGATACCCACTTTTTCATACTTGCCATGCAGATAATCGAATGGTGCAAGTGATACCATGCAATTTCCACCAATCGTGATAATTCTGTCAGGATTATGCCTAGCAATCTTCTCCTGTGCATCTCTGATTCCTGACAACACATCTTCTTCAGCGTAAATTCCGTTTGTAATAAGCTTTTCTTTTCCATCAGGTGCAGCAATATCCACTCTGACAACTGGTTGTTTTGGGTTCTGTGGCAGTATATATTGAAGTAAATTAGCTCCAAAATAATACGTTTCCAGTCCACCACTGACATAATCAGGGTACAAAAGTCGTATTGTTTTCATAATTAGCCCCTTTCTTTTGGTTTAGTAAGAGTTTTGTTTACAAGCTTAATTTATTTTGAAAGTGTTGTCAAGCGACTGGGCAGACTAGATGCTTGCATCCAAGGATACACAGGCATTTGACAATCCAGACTGAAGCAGTGTTTGTGTCAAGAAATGTTTGTGGGGTATCAAGAAGTTTGCTATAATGGGAACAGGAACCCTAGAATTTGTAGAAAAGTAGAAGGATGAGGTAAGAGAAAATGGGAGAATACAGAGAGCAAAAGGAAATACAGGAAGCCATTACAGCGGGCGAACGTGCACTGTTAAGTTTGAAGGAAGCAAAGCAGGCACTTTCAAGTGCTGGAAACTGGGGCTTATTTGATATGTTGGGCGGAGGCATGATCGCAACATTTGCAAAGCATTCAAAGATCGATAAGGCAAGAACTGAGATAGAAGATGCCAAACGTGACATAAAGGTGTTTGAACGTGAGCTGCGGGATGTGCAGCAGAGCATTGACGTCGATCTCAACATAGGCGATTTTTTGACGTTTGCCGACTATTTCTTCGATGGATTAATTGCTGATTGGATGGTTCAGTCGAAAATCAATAAAGCCAGAGAACAGGTGGATGCAGCAATCCGGAAGGTAGAAATGGTCATAGTCAGACTGAGACAACTATAGGAAATGAGGAGGTGACTTGATTGTTTGAGATATTAGTACTTATTGTTACCGTATGGCTTGGATTTAAGGTGATGGGATTGCTGTTTAAGACGGCGTGGGGTATTGCGAAGTTGGTAGCATCGCTTTTGTTTGCGGTGGCTGTTCCATTGCTGTTGCTGTGCCTGATATTTGCGGGTGGGATCCTGCTCTTGATTCCAGCACTTATGATAGCGATTGCACTTGGAGTTTTAAAAAGCGTGTTGTAAGGGCATTTCAAATCAACCACACTATACACTATGATGCAACGCCAGTTTTGGCTTTTGACAAACGGAGCGAAGAATCGGAATTGGAGGAGAAAATGGTGAACAAAATTCTAAAAGCTTTTTTAAGATTCTTGATAGAAGTGGTAGTTGTAATCATTTTGCTTGTGGGAATTAGAATCTTTACAGATGGTATGTATCTTTTGGGACTACCCGATTTAAAGGATATTCAGTCTGTCAATATCTCTTATCCAAGTGTTACAGATGATGTGAAGGAAATTTCGAATCATGAGGATATTGAGTTAGCTTTGAAGCTGACGGGATTTCTGAAATATGATCTGTTCGGTGAAGCAAACACTGAAGAAGAACCTGCTATTACAATCACTTATTTTCTTAAGGACGGAACAAACAAAACAATCTCCGCTAATGACACGACTGTCTGGTGGAACAATAAGATCTATGAAATCAAGGACAAGGAAATGTTTATAATTAATCAGCCAGAAAACCCATTCCCTTTCGGTGATGGGATGAATGGCGTAAATTTCACTA
>JAUNGR010000179.1 GCA_030524485.1 bacterium
AACGGGGCGAAAACCATTCCCGAAATCGCGGAGGGAGGACTGGATGGCTTTGGCACCATTCTGATTTCCATTGCGGAATCTGAGAGCAGGACCAAGATTGTCATCGGAAAACTGATAAAGTCCTTTTGGGAGAATATGAAAAGAATCAACATCAGAGAAAGCCTGAAATCCAAAGAAGGCGTCAGGGGAGGTCTGATTATCCTGGCGGGTTTGATTTTTCTGCTGGCGCCCAGACTGGCAATTCAAAGTATCGGAACCGTACTTTCTCTGGCAGGACTGGTGTGGAGCGTCAAAAAGACGATGGACTGTGCCATGACAGAGGACCATGACAGAAGAAGAAAACAGAAAAGGCTGATGACTTACATGGGAATCTTTGCATTGACCGTATTTTTGGTAACACATCACAGTGTTCTTCTTGTTTCGGGAAGCCTTCTGCTTGGTCTGATGTTTTTGGTTTTTTCTCTGTATCTTTTAAAGAGGGCGGTACAGATGCAGTGCGGAAAGCTGAGAAAGTACGGGGTGGCAGTCATCAGTGTTTTGATGTTTTTCATGGGATGTGTATCACTGGTGACGCCGGAGGAGGCGTCATGGCAGAAAATGGTGAGTATGGGTTCTGTTTTGATTCTCTATGGTTTTGGAACCGTAATTGTAAAAATCTACCGCAGCGGAAAAGCAATCTAAGAAGAGCTTTTCTTGAAAAAGGATAGAATTAATATAACATAAACACAATTCAGACAATAAAGCAACAAAGGATTGTCATACTATCGTCAGAAGCTAAAAAATAAAATTTAAAATCAAACATACAAGCAGAAAGGAAGAGGGATATGCAGAAAGAGAACATAACCTATGAATACAAGGATATAACGGTGAGCAGAAAACTGGAGCTTCGCTGGGAAGACGGGTATGACAAATTTGGATGGGAGCTGGTAAAAAGCGCCCCGGCAAAGGTGAAACCTGTCTGGGGACCATTGAAAGTCATGCTGGCACCGCTTGCCGTATTTCCGGGAATGCCTTTCCGGAATATGGTCAACGGACATGAATCCGCTGACCGGGTGGAAATGCGTTGGAAACGAAAAAGGGATAAACAGAAAGAAAATAGGAATGAATTGAACCGCCTTCAGGAACGCTTTGAAACAGTGATGGGAGAGCTGGAATATAAAGAACGAATGAAAGGGCTTTCCGCCTATATGGCAGGGACAGCCTGTGGACTAATCGGTGCAGTGTTCCTGGCTTTATCGCTGTTTGCCTACGGGATGCCGGCGGTTCACGTGGGATTCGCCATTCCGGGAATCCTGAGCTGGATTGTGGGGGCAGTTCTCTATTTTTTCCTGAAAGAAAAAGGGAAAAAGACAGCGGAGAAGGAATTGGAAGAGAAAACAGAAACAATGGATGATATTTGCGAGCAGGCATCCGCACTTTTATAGAAATCATTTGTACAAGGAGGATAAAAATCATGAAGAAAAGTATAGTAGGAATTACAGCAGCAATCGCAGTAACGGCAGTAGTCATCATCGCAGCGGTTCCGGCGGCCGCCTGGATCAGGGAAGCGAACCATGAAAATCAAATTCAAAAAGTAGAAGCGGCAGTCCGGGAAACGAGTACCGAACCAGAAAACAATCATACATTCAGACTGGAAGAACCCTATTTTATTGAATATGAAATCACAGACAGCGAAGGGAACGTCAGCAGGATTGCAAAGGCGGAAGATGCACAGGGAAGAATCTATTATAAAGACAAAGAAGAGTACCTGTTTGTGCCAGAGGGGGGAACCTATCTTCGATATGAGAAGAAAGATGGAGCGTTTGCAGTCAGGGAGGATAAAAAGTATTCTGCAGATACAGTGAGGAAAATCACAAAAGAATTTGATGAGTATGCAAGGAAGTCATTGACAGTTTGGGAACATGGTGTTTATGCGGGGGAGGAATCTATGCTTGACAGGTCCTGCGATGTATATGAGATTACACATAGTGTTTTGTCTATATTCAGTCAGAAATATGAGTATCTGATTGATCAGGAAACGGGAGTGTGTCTGGGGGAACGGAACAAAAGAAAACTGGCGGGCATTGAGGAAACCGATGGGGAGTCATTTCTCTGCACCCGCATGGAGGTGGGAGAGATTGACCTGACTATAGAAGACGGTGAAATTACAGCCGGAAATTCTTTGTAACGGAAAACGAAGAGTGTATAGGAGAGGTGATTATGTGAGATGAAAAAGGCAGAGTTTTTAGGTGAGCTGCGACGTTATCTGGAGGAAAACCTTCCGGATACGGATATTGAGGAGGCGATGGAATTTTACGACGGTTATTTTCGGCAGAATATGGATATGGGAAAGTCTGAGGAAGAGATTTCCGGGGAACTGGGAGATCCGAGGCTCATCGGCAAGACGATTGTAGAGGCGAACTATAAAGGACCGCAGAGAAGGGCAAATACAGAACGCGGCAGACCTAAAGAACGGGAGACAAAAGAGGAGCCAAAGAGCAGAGTGAACCTTTGGATAGGAATCTGTATTTTGCTTATTGCAGTTCTTTTCCTGTTTGGAATGGCAAAGTTTATTCTATTTTTTCTATGGCCGTTTCTGCCTGTTCTGATTCCTGCGGGGATTGCAGTGATGTTGTTCCGGGTTATCAGAAAGAGGTAACAAGAATATGAAAAATGAA
>JAUNGR010000180.1 GCA_030524485.1 bacterium
AATAGATAGAGAAGAAATAGACAAACAAGAAGTAGAAAGACAGAAAGCGGAAAAGACAGAAAATTAGAAGGCAGAAAGACAGGAGGAAGCAGCTATGATACAGGAGGCAATCGTAAAATTATCCAGAAGTGAGGACATTGGCTATGAGATGTCGAAGGAAGTGATGAACGAGATTATGAGCGGTGTGGCAAGCGATGTGCAAAAAAGTGCGTATTTGACCGCTTTGAGCATGAAGGGTGAGACGATTGAGGAGATTACGGGTTCTGCACAGGAAATGCGTGCCCATTGCACGAAGCTCCCACACAAGATGGAAGTGCTGGAGATAGTCGGAACCGGCGGAGATGGCTCCAATTCCTTTAACATTTCTACGACAGCTGCTTTTCTTGTTTCGGCCGCTGGAGTTCCGGTGGCAAAACATGGAAATCGAGCTGCCAGCTCCAAGTCTGGAGCAGCGGACTGTCTGGAGGCTTTGGGAGTCAATATCTTGATATCCCCGCAAAAAAGCCAAGAAATCTTGAACAAAATAGGCATTTGTTTTCTATTTGCACAAAAGTATCACACAGCCATGAAATATGTGGCTCCGGTTCGCAAGGAGCTAGGGATTCGTACTATCTTTAACATTTTGGGACCTCTGGCAAATCCGGCAGAAGCAAAGATGCAGATTATGGGAGTCTATGAGGAAGCTATGCTGGAGCCGATGGCAAGAGTGCTTTCCAATCTGGGAGTGAAGAGGGGCATGGTGGTCTACGGGGAGGATAAGTTGGATGAGATTTCCGTCAGTGCCGAAACCAAGGTGTGCGAAATCCGTGAGGGAAGCTTTGACTGCTATAGCATCACTCCAGAAGAGTTTGGGATGAAGCGTGCAAAGAAGGAAGAGCTTGCGGGCGGCACGCCGCAGGAGAATGCCAAGATTACCAGAGAAATTTTGGAGGGCAAACTGCGGGGAGCAAAGAGGGATGCAGCCGTTTTGAATGCAGCCGCTGCCCTCTACATCGCAGGAAAGGCAGAGGATATGAAGGCAGGTGTGAAACTGGCGGAAGAGATGCTGGATGGCGGAAAGGCAAAGGAGCAGTTGGAAGCCTTCATCGCTCTTTCCAACCAAGAGTAACGGACAGGATTTGCCTTGTGGCGAATCATCACTATGCAGGAAAGGGGAGAGTTGCTATGATTTTGGATGAAATTGCACAGAAGACAAGAGAACGCATAGAAGAGAAAAAAAGAGAGTTGCCTTTGTCTCTCTTAAAGGATAGAATTGAGAGGGAGGAGATGCAGCCCTCAAGCCCCAAAAGCAACTTTTTTGAGGCTCTGGCAAGGCCTAGACTGAGCTTTATCTGTGAGGTGAAGAAGGCTTCCCCCTCTAAAGGAGTGATTGCCAAGGACTTTCCCTATATCCAGATTGCCAAGGAATATGAGGCGGCGGGAGCCGATGCGATTTCGGTGTTGACAGAACCCTATTATTTTCAGGGAGCCGATGCCTATCTGCGGGAGATTCGCAGTGCTGTTTCCCTTCCGATTTTACGGAAGGATTTCACGATAGACCCCTATATGATATACGAGGCGAAGGAAATGGGAGCCGATGCCATTCTTCTCATCTGTGCCATTCTCTCTAGGGAACAGTTACAAGAATACCTGCAGCTGGCAGGAGAGTTGGGGCTAGCGGCTCTGGTGGAAGCCCACGACGAGAGGGAGGTAGAGATGGCACTTGCGGCAGGAGCCAGCATCCTTGGAGTGAACAACCGAAATCTGAAGGATTTCACGGTGGATATCAACAACTCTTTACGCTTAAGACCTCTGGTGCCAAAGGAGGTACTGTTTGTCTCAGAAAGCGGAATGCGAAGCGTGGAAGACATTCAAAAGCTGAGGGAAAATGGCAGCGATGCGGTGCTGATTGGAGAGACCTTTATGAGAAGTCCGGACAAGAAGGCTTTGCTTGAGAAGCTGCGAGGAGGAAAAGAGACGAGATGAAGGTGAAAATTTGTGGCTTGTCCCGCAGGGAGGACATTGAGGCGGCAAATTTGATAAAGCCAGATTATATCGGCTTTGTGTTTGCGAAAAGCCGCAGACAGGTGACGAAGGAGCAGGCCAGAGCACTCAAACAAGGTTTGTGTCCGGATATTGTGGCGGTTGGCGTGTTTGTGGATGCCCCACTTGAGGAAATCTTGGATTTGCTGGAGGAGGGCATCATTGATATGGCACAGCTGCACGGAAATGAGAGCGAAGAGTTTCTAAGAAGGTTACAGCGGGAAAGCCAAAAACCGGTGATTCGAGCCGTACAGCTCGGACAACAAGAGGAAAAGCAGCTTCAAGAGAGCATTCAGAGAGCCTGTGCTTCAGCGGCAGATTATCTGCTGTTTGACAGTGGAAAGGGCAATGGAGTCCCCTTTGACTGGGACTGCCTAAAGGCGGTGCAAAGACCCTATTTCCTTGCGGGAGGTCTGGGAGTGGAGAACATAGAGGAGGCAGCAAGCCGCCTAAATCCCTACGCCATCGACATCAGCTCGAAAGCGGAGACCGAGGGGCTGAAAGATGCCAAAAAAATGGAAGACTTGACTCGCTTGGTGCATCTAATAGAAGAAAAGGAAGCTTAAGCAGGCTAGAACATCCACAGGAAGAACAAGGAAA
>JAUNGR010000181.1 GCA_030524485.1 bacterium
GGCAGACTCACTCTGGGCAATCTCATTCTCATGGTGAGGGAAAATCAAATCCTCCCCGCCTGCATGAATGTCTATCTGCTCTCCCAGATATTTCTTGGACATAACCGAACACTCAATGTGCCAGCCCGGCCTTCCCTCGCACCAAGGAGACTCCCAATACGGCTCTCCCTCTTTCTTCGGCTTCCAGAGCACAAAGTCCGTCGCATCCTCCTTGCCTTCCTCTCCAGTCACCTTAATCTCCCGAAAACCAGACTGCAAATCTTCCAGATTTTTGTGGGAAAGTTTCCCATATTCCTGAAAGGAAGAGGTGCGGAAATAGACCGTTCCATCCGCTGCCACATAGGCATGCCCCTTATCAATCAAAGTCTGAATCATGGCTATCATGCCATCAATCTCCTCGGTCGCCAAAGGATGCTTGGTAGCTGGACGCACATTCATGCCACTCATATCCTTCTTGCACTCCTTGATATAACGCTCGCTGATGACGGAGGCATCCACCCCCTCCTCTATGGCCTTTTTGATGATTTTGTCATCCACATCCGTAAAATTAGAGACATAATTCACATCATATCCCTTGTACTCGAAATAGCGTCTCACCGTGTCAAACACAATCATCGGTCTCGCATTTCCAATATGAATCAGATTATAAACAGTGGGACCGCAAACATACATCTTTACCTTCCCAGACTCCAAGGGAACAAATTCCTGCTTGCTCTTTGTCAGTGTGTTATAAATCTTCATTTTTTCAACCTCTCTTTTTATCCAAATTCATCCTAGCATCCGTAGACAGGGCGGTCTCTCCTCGAAACCACTCTGCCGCTGTGCTACTCTTTGTCTCTTCTATCGATTTTGACAACAACCCGAACAGCCCAGCGAAGCCGCACTTCTGTCATCGTACTGGTAGTCCGCCACACTGCTCAAAAGTGCGATGGCCTGAGAAGAAATCCCCTCCCCACTCCCTGTGAAACCCAAGCCCTCTTCTGTAGTGGCCTTCACATTGACTTGACTCACCGAAATCTCCAGAGCCTCCGCTATGTTTTGAGCCATCTGGGCACGGTAAGGAGCCAATTTGGGCCGCTGTGCCACGATGGTTGCGTCAATATTTTCCACCATGTAGCGATGTTCCCGCAGCAAAAGCCCTACTTTTCGCAAGAGTTCCATACTGGAAATGCCCTTGTAGACCGCATCGCTGTCCGGAAAATGCTGCCCAATGTCTCCCAGTGCAGCCGCTCCCAAAAGTGCGTCCATAACAGCATGGAGCAGCACATCCGCATCGGAATGCCCCAAAAGTCCCCTCTCATAGGGAATCTTTACGCCTCCCAAAATCAAGTCTCTGCCTTCTGTCAATTTATGAACATCGTATCCCTGTCCGATTCTCATGCTTTCCTCCATTCTTTCACACAATTTCTATCTCAAGATGCCCCTCCCCAAAAATTCTATGTCTTGGCTTACACGAGCATCCGAATCTTTTTTTCAATACAGCAAATCTGTAGATCCGTCTGGCTGTAACAGCTCTCCCCATCCACATGCACCGGCAGGGGTCTGTCCGTGTGGACACTCACTTCCCTGCAGCGAAAGGTTTTTAATTGTTTTCCCCTTCTATGGTTTCCAAGATAAGCATGAACCAGAGCCGCAATCAATTTTTTCTTGGACTCCCCCGCACAGACTGCAATCTCTAGCATACCATCTGCACAGTCCGCTTTCGGAGCAAAGCGAAAGCCTCCGCCCTCAAAAGGATGAATATGGAAAGACGCAAAATACAGGTACTGAAAATCTATGCGGCGGATGCCATCCAAAAGAAAATAGCCCCTTGTCGGCTTTGCCAGCACAAATTGCTTGATTCCCACCAACACATAGGCCAATTTTTCCATGTGAACCCGTGCCAGCTTCTTTCGCACCCCTGCATGTAAAAGCTCATGGCAGACTGCGGCATCAAAGCCAATTCCACTGCTCACACAAAAACGTCTATGTGCCACCTCATCGCTCCCGTAAGAGACTACGCCATAGTCCAACATACGGCTTTTCTTTGGGAGCAGAATATGCCGCAACGCTCTCTTGGGATTTTTGGAAATCCCCAGGCTTCTCGCCAAATCGTTGCCAGAACCGGCCGGAATGTAGCCCACAGTCATTTTGACCTCACACTGCAGCCCATCCAAGACCTCATTCATCGTTCCGTCTCCGCCTAACACAACCAAAATCTTCTCTTCGTGGCATTCCCTTCTTGACAACTCTCTAGCAAAATATCTTGCCTCCCCACAAGCCTTTGTCAAATAGGACTCGTAGACAATGCCCTGTCTCTTTAATTCTGTCTCTACCTTCTGCCAGATTTTTTTTCCTCTTCCGCTGCGGGAATTTCCATTTACAATAAAATAATACATGGCTTCCCCCTTTGTCTCTGCTTTTGCTTTTCTTTCCTAATGCTTTCCTAATGGTATCGACATTATATCATATATCCCCTAAAAAAGATAATGAAATTTTTAAAAAAAATGTTGACAATTTCTTCTTTTGCGGGTATACTATCAAAGCAATCGGAAATGCATGGGGTCTTAGCTCAGCTGGGAGAGCATCTGCCTTACAAGCAGAGGGTCACAGG
>JAUNGR010000034.1 GCA_030524485.1 bacterium
TGTGAAAAATACATAAAATCAAGCTAAAATATTTTAGTTGTGGAAATGGAGGGAATCATATAGAATAGAAGAACAAGGTTGGCTCCGAATAAGAAAGGGGAAACAAGAAAGATGGGTATATTGTTTTCAGAACATGAGGGGATTCATAGAGAGGCTTTATTCTGTGATGAATCAGAGGATTTCCGCTTTCCGGCAGAGCCGGAAATAGGTGATATTGTCACCATTCGTTTTCGAACGGCACACAACAATGTAGATATGGTAAGTTTGGTGGAAGATGATACTGACATTGAAATAGATATGTTGCTGGCGGAGAGTGATGAAATCTTTGATTATTTTGAAACTCAAATCAAAGTGGAAGAGAAAGCTGTCCGCTATTATTTTGAGGTGAAAAAAGGGGATACTTCCTGTTATTATAACCGTTTGGGACCGGTGAACAGTACTTGGAGTGGTTTTAGCTTCTGCATTACACCGGGATTTCACACACCACTCTGGGCACAGGGAGCATTGATGTATCAGATTTATGTGGACCGTTTCCGAAATGGAGATTATTCCAACGATGTGGTGGATAATGAGTATATTTATATTGGAACTCCGGTGGAAAAGGTGAAAGATTGGGATGAGAAGATTGCACCGATGGATGTGGGGCGTTTTTACGGCGGAGATTTGCAAGGGATTTTGGATAAGTTAGATTATCTACACAGTTTATGGGTGGAGGTGATTTACCTCAGTCCAATTTTCGTTTCGCCCTCCAATCATAAATACGATTGTCAGGACTACGAGCATGTGGACCCGCACTATGGAGTGATAGTGAAGGATGGCGGACGTTTGGTAGGTGATAATGATACCAACAACGACAATGCGGAGCGGTACCGCATCCGAACGACCTCCAAGGAGAATCTGGAAGCAAGCGATGCATTTTTTGCTAAGTTTGTGGAGGAAGCACACAAAAGAGGGATGAGGGTGATTTTGGACGGCGTGTTCAATCACTGCGGTTCTTTTAATAAATGGCTGGACAGAGAAAGAATCTATGAGAAGAGTCTGGATGTTTATGAGTCGGGAGCCTATGTGTCAAAGGACAGTCCTTATCATTCTTTTTTTAAGTTCTATAATGACAATGGTTGGCCTTATAACAGTGAGTATGATGGATGGTGGGGGCATGGAACCTTGCCCAAACTCAATTATCAGCTCTCCGAGAATCCGGAGGAAGCCTCCGGTGTGGAGGAATATGTCTTAAACATTGCGAGGAAATGGGTGAGTCCGCCTTACAATGCGGATGGTTGGCGTTTGGATGTGGCTGCAGATTTGGGGAATTCGCAGGAGGATAATCATAGATTTTGGAAGCGTTTCCGCAAGGCTGTGAAGGAAGCAAATCCCGATGCGGTTATTTTGGCAGAACATTATGGAGACCCTCTGCCGTGGCTGGATGGTACAGAATGGGATTCTGTGATGAATTACGATGCTTTTATGGAGCCTGTGAGCTGGTTTTTGACCGGAATGGAGAAGCATAGTGACCATGAAGAGCCGAATTTGTTTGGAGATGGAGCTGCTTTTTTTAACGCTATGCGCTACAATATGGTTCATATGCAGACCTCTTCTGTCTATGCGGCTATGAATGAACTGTCCAATCATGACCATTCTCGGTTTTTGACGAGAACCAACCGCCGTTGTGGACGTTTGGCAGATAGGGGCAGTGAGGCAGCAGAAAAGGGAGTTAATTATGGTCTGTTCCGTGCGGGAGTGGTGATACAGATGACTTGGCCTGGAAGTCCGACGATTTACTATGGAGATGAGGCAGGAGTTTGCGGTTGGACAGACCCAGATAATAGGAGAACCTATCCTTGGGGAAGAGAAGACCATGAATTGATTGAGTTTCACCGTTACATGACGGGAATTCATATGAGGATTCCGGCTCTGCGGAGAGGCTCTGTGAAGGAATTGGTGAAAAAGAAAAATACGATTGCCTATGGGCGTTTTCAAAAGAATAGCCGTGCTTTGATTGTGGTCAGTACATCCAGCGAACCTAGTTTGGTGGAGATTCCGGCTTGGCAGATAGGTTTTCAGGATGGCGACAAGTTGGAGCGGATTATGAAAACCAGTGAGATAGGCTACAATGTGGGAGCGGTTCGCTATCAGATTCACAATGGAATTGTGAAGGTAGAATTGGAACCCTATGGAGCTGCCGTGTTGACCAATGGTTGGGATTTGAATTGAGTTGTCATAACGGATAAATCAGACCGTTTTGGTGAGAAAGCAAGAAAAAAGGATTGCTTTTTGTACTTTTGTGTGATATAGTACCAATGTGCTTTTAAGAGCATATTGGTACTGGATATGGATGGTTTCCCGAGTGGCCAAAGGGGACAGACTGTAAATCTGCTGCGATTCGCTTCGGTGGTTCGAATCCACCACCATCCATTTATTTTTTGAGTAAAGCCTTGAGGAATCAGGGCTTTTTTTCGTATAGATATCATTAAGAGGAGGGAAACCTATGTTTTTTGTGACGGGAGACATACACAGAGAATGGAACCGCTTTGGTTTTCAAAGTTTTCCGGAAGGAAGGCAGTTGGGGCGGGAGGACATTGTTTTTGTGACGGGAGACTTTGGAATCTGGGAAAATTCTAAGGATGAGAGATATTGGATGGATTGGTTGGCTAAGAGACCGTTTACGATTTGCTTTGTATCAGGGAACCATGAGAATTATGATATTTTGGATGCGTTGCCAGTGGAACTTTGGAATGGTGGAAAAGTGAATCGGATTCGGGAGAATGTGCTGCATCTATGTCGTGGGCAAGTGTTCGTTATAGACGGACAGAGCTTTTTTACTTTTGGAGGTGCGAGCAGCCATGACATTTCTGGGGGGATACTGGAGCCGGACGATGTGAATTTTAAGGAGAAGAAGAAAAAATTGAATAAGGAGGGAATTTGGTATCGCATTCATCATCAGACTTGGTGGGAGAGAGAGCTGCCAAGCGAGGCGGAGATGGAGGAAGGCAGACAAAATCTGGAACGTTGTGGCTGGAAGGTGGATGTGGTGCTTACTCACTGTGCATCCAACACGGTACAGGAGCTTTTGGGCTGCGATTATGGCAGAGATTGCCTGACGGACTATTTCGAGGAAATTCGGGAAAGGTTAGATTATCGCCTGTGGCTGTTTGGACATTACCATGACAATAGGAAGGTCACAAATAAGGATATTCTTCTGTATGAGCAGATTGTGCAGCTGCCGAAAATAAGCTAGATGTTCATAAAAAATTAACAAAAAATCAAAACAGAATTTTGTCAAATATGCTATACTTTTTCTATTCAAAGAGGACAAAAGAGCCGGAAAAAAACACAGAGGAGGACGGGGAATGAGAAGAAGGATGCCGGTGCTGATTGCACTTGTTTTGATAGGAATTGTTTTAGTGGGAGCAGGAATATTGGGCTGGAAAGTGGCCGAGAGGTATCTCCCCACAAAGGAAGCAGCCAATCTGGATGAGGTATTTGACTGTGAAGAGGGAAAGGTATCCATCTTTTTGAACAACGAATTGCGGAAGGAGAAGGCTCTGTATGTGGACAATCAGACCTACTTTCCTCTGGATTGGGTCAATGCCTACTTAAATGAGAGATACTACTGGGACAGTGTGGAACAAAAATTGGTTTATGCGATGCCGGACCAGATTTTGTCAGCCACTGCACAGTCCGAGGGCAGCGATGGAAAAAAATTGTTGCTGCTTGAGGGAGAAAATGTCTATTTGTCAGCGGGTCTGTTGATTCAGTATACGGATTTGCGGATGGAATTGTTTGAGGCAAGCGAACACAAACGAGCCTTTGTGGATTCTCTGTGGGAAAGTGAGGAAAGGGCAGTGTTTCGCAGAGATGCTGCGGTGCGAGAGCTGGGAGGTGCGAAAAGTCCAGTTATCACAACGGGGCAGAAGGGCGAGGAAGCTGTGATTTTAGAGAGGTTGGACAAGTGGTCTAAGGTACGTACAGTGGATGGTTGCATCGGTTATGTATCCAATCGCCATTTGGGAAGCGTGCAGACGGTGGAGCAGGTAAGTTCCTTTGTGCAGCCAGAGTACACGCATATCTCAATGGAGGAACCGGTTTGTCTGGTCTTTCATCAGGTGACAAACCAAGATGCCAACAACAATCTGGAAACGTTGATTGCAAAGACGGAGGGAGTCAATGTGGTGGCTCCAACATGGTTTTCGCTGAAAAATAACAATGGAGAGTTTAGCTCCTTGGGCAGCATTTCTTATGTAGAGAAAGCTCATGAATTGGGACTTCAAGTTTGGGCACTCTTGGATAATTTTAGCACGGATGTGAATTCTAAGACTTTACTGACTCCAACCAGTGTGCGTCAGAGATTGATTCAAAATTTGATATCGGAAGCAAAGCGCTTGAATCTGGATGGCTTGAACATGGATTTTGAGGGCATTCGGGAGGAAGCTGGAGTGCCTTATGTGCAGTTCTTGAGGGAGCTTTCGATTGCCTGCCGCAGAGAAGGGCTGGTGCTGTCGATAGATGACTATGTGCCAACAGAAAGCACTCTATTTTATAATCGAAAAGAGCAGGGAACGGTAGCAGACTATGTGATTGTGATGGGTTACGATGAGCATTATGAAGGCGGCGAGGCAGGGCCAGTGGCTTCTCTTTCTTTTGTGGAGCAAGGGATAGTGGATACCTTGAGGGAGGTTCCCAAAGAGAGACTCATCAACGCCGTGCCTTTTTATACCAGACTGTGGACAGAGTCGGAGGAGGGACTTCGTTCCAAAGCCTTGGGGATTCGAGCAGCTCAAAATTGGGTGAACGACAATCAGGTCGAGCTGACTTGGGATGAGAACTTGGGACTGTCCTACGGAGAGTATCAGACAGAGGGACAGTTGCAGTATCTTTGGATGGAGAATGCAGAGTCTCTTAGGAAGAAAGCAGAGCTGGTGGAAAAGTATGAATTAGCTGGAATTGCTTGTTGGAAGTTGGGTTTGGAGACGGAGGATGTCTGGGCAGCGATTCAGCCGCTGCAATAAAAGGAAACAAGAGAAAGAAACAAGAACAACAAGCAGCAATAAAAGAAATATAAGAAATAGAAGAAATACGATAAATATGAGGAAAAAGGACAAAAATGGGTATGAAAAAAATCTATGTGTGGATGTTGATTTTTGGTCTGAGTTTGGCAGGATGTGCTGGATTTGAACCAGAACCAGCTTGGCAGGAGCTTCCAGCAAAGACAAGCACAGAAGATTCCAAGACAGAGGAACGTGAGAGCGATGCAAGTGTCACAGTGGATACAACAGAGGCGATAGAGACAACAGAGATGGATGAGAGTGAGGATGCAAATACAGAAACGGAGACCAGCAGCGAGAACGCAGGAGAGACAGAGAGCGAGGAAGAAGTGCTGGAGGATGAGGTGGAAAGTCAAATTGCAATCGCAACGGATTTACACTATCTGGCAAAAGAGCTGGCAGACAATGGAGCGGCATTTCAAAGTATGCTTAACAAAAGTGATGGGATGCTGACACAGTACTGTTGGGAGATTACCATGGCTTTTTTGGAGCAGATGGAGAAAGAGCAGCCAGATGTGTTGATTTTGAGCGGAGACCTCACAAAAAATGGAGAGAAAAAGAGCCATGAGGAGTTGGCAAAGAGGCTTAGAAAACTAGAACAGGCAGGAGTTCCTGTGCTGGTGATTCCGGGAAATCATGACATCAACAGTCCCCATGCGAGTGGTTACCGAGGGGACAGCACCTATTCCGCACAGCAGATTTCCGCCAAACAGTTCGAGGAAATTTATAGGGATTTCGGCTATAAAGAGGCGAGAGCGAGAGACCCTTATTCTTTGAGTTATGTGTATGAACTAAATGACTATACTTGGATTTTGATGTTGGATTCTTGCCAGTACAAGCCGGAAAATAAGGTTGGCGGGATGATACAGGAAGGAACTTATGAGTGGTTGGAGGAAGTCTTGGAGGAGGCTTGGGAAGAAGGCGTTCGCCTGCTTCCGGTAACACACCATAATCTGCTGGAGCAGACAAATGCCAGCGAGGAATTCATCCGAAATTGTACCATAGAGCATGATGAGAGATTGATACGGATGTGGGAGGACAATCAAATCAATTTGCATCTGAGTGGTCATTTACACATCCAGCACTATGAGAAGACCGAAAATGAGGATGCCCCTCTCTATGAGGTTGTGACCAGCTCTCTTTCCATTTATCCCTGTCATTATGGCATCTTAAAGATTATGAATTATGGAGATATGTATTATCATACCAAATGCGTACCAGTGAGTGCATGGGCGAAGGAACACGGAAAGAACGATTATAATCTTCTGCATTTTGAAGAATACGCAAAAGAATTTTTGTATGATATCTCATATTGGAGTGTGTACAACAGCTTGCAGGCACATGGACTCACGGTGGAGCAGAGTGAGAGGATGGCAAAGCTCTATGCAAGACTGAATCCCAATTTTTATGCGGGAACCATTCCGGATGAAAAAGAAGAGATTGTTACGGACCCAGCTTATCAGATGTGGAGGGACAGTGAGTATTTTAGTGAGGCGGCGACCACGATTCAGACTATGATAGAGGAAGAAGATCAAAATTATAATATGCTATATATTCCCTATTGAGAGTACATGGATGAATATAGGCCATCATGGCATAGATGTTGTATCTGCCAAATAGATATAGAAAGAAGAGCAAAAATAGGGTGGATATGCGGTGAGACAGGCATTTGTGCAGACCATGATGGGAGTATTGACTTTGCTGCTGGTGAGTCTGCTTTCGGGTCAGGCGGGGCGAATTGTAAGTTCGCAGGAAGTCACAGCAAAGAGGGAGCAGGCGGTGGTGGTTCTTGACCCTGGACACGGAGGTTTTGACCCTGGAAAAGTGGGAGTGGACGGAAAGCTGGAGAAGGATATCAATTTGCAGATTGCTCTGCGAGTGAAGAGCTATCTGGAGCAGGCGGATATTCGAGTCATCCTAACCAGAGAGAACGATGCCGGCTTATATGAGGAGGCAGACACCCGAAAAAAGCAGGCGGATATGCAAAATCGTTGTCAGAAGATGAACGAGGAAAATCCCAACTTGGTGGTAAGCATTCACCAAAACAGCTATCACCAGGAGGAAATTTCTGGTGGGCAGGTTTTTTATTACAAAAACTCCACAGAAGGCAAAAAATTAGCAGAGATTCTCCAAAAACGCTTTGACTATGTGTTGGGGGAGGAGAATCGCAGAGTGGCAAAACCGAATGATTCTTATTATCTACTGCTGCACACCAAGCCGCCGATAGCTCTGGTTGAATGCGGTTTTATGAGCAATTGGGCGGAGTCGGCAAAGTTAGGCAGTGAGGAGTATCAAGACCGTTTGGCTTGGACGATACATATGGGAATAAGAGAATATCTAGCCTCTCAGAAATCCCAAAAGAGTTGAGGTTTTTGAGGTATGGAATTCGTATGAGAGAAACGAGGGCAAAAATGAAAGCAGAAAAAGAGAGAGAATATCGCAAAAGAGCGGAAGAACTCATGAAGGAAATGACCCTAGAGGAGAAGGTGTCCCAGATTGTCTACACAGCGGCACAGATTCCCAGATTGGGCATCAAGGCGTATAACTGGTGGAACGAAGCTCTGCATGGAGTGGCAAGAGCAGGCGTATCAACGGTATTTCCGCAGGCCATCGGTATGGCAGCTATGTTTGATGAGGAGCAAATCGCTGAGGTGGCGGAGGTCATCTCTACGGAAGCAAGAGCCAAATTTTCCATGCAGCAGCAATATGGAGATTATGATATCTATAAGGGTCTTACTTTCTGGGCACCCAATGTCAATATTTTCCGTGACCCAAGATGGGGCAGGGGACATGAGACCTTTGGGGAAGATCCCTATTTGACTTCCCGTCTGGGAGTTCGTTTTATTGAGGGAATGCAGGGGGAAGATGACAATTATTTAAAGACAGCTGCCTGTGCCAAGCACTTTGCGGTGCATTCTGGTCCAGAGTCCAAACGGCATTTCTTTGATGCGAAGGTGTCCACACAGGATTTGTTTGAGACCTATCTGCCTGCTTTTGAGAGTTGTGTCCGTGAGGCCAAGGTGGAGGCTGTCATGGGAGCTTACAATCGAACCAACGGGGAACCTTGCTGTGCCAGTGAAACATTGCTTCAGGACATTTTGAGAGGGGAATGGGGCTTTCAGGGGCATGTGGTGTCCGACTGTTGGGCTATTAAGGACATCCATGAAAATCATCAAGTCACAAATTCCGCCTTGGAATCAGCGGCTCTCGCCATGAATAACGGCTGCGATTTGAACTGTGGAAGTCTTTTCCTTTACATGCAGGAAGCTGTGGAGAGGGGAATGGTGAAGGAGGAGAGGCTGAACGAGGCAGTAGTCAATCTGCTGACAACCAGACTAAAACTAGGCCTCTTTGAGGAGCCAGACAAGCAGCCATTCAAAGAAATTACATACAAGGACAATGACACGGCAGAACATAGAAAATTGAATGAGCAAACAGCGGAAAAGACTTTTGTGCTGCTAAAGAATGAAGGGGAATTGCTGCCTCTTGATAAGAAGAAAATTCACAATATCGGAGTCATTGGGCCGAATGCGGACAGCCGAAGAGCTTTGGAGGGCAACTATGAGGGAACGGCATCCCGCTATGTCACAATTCTGGAGGGAATTGAGGACTATGTGGGAGATGAGGTTCGGGTGCTTTATTCAGAAGGTTGCCATCTGTACAAGAAAAAGATGACCAATCTCAGTCAGGGCAATGACCGCATAGCGGAGGTGAGAGCGGTTTGTGATATGAGTGATGTGGTGATTGCCTGCTTGGGCTTGGATGCAGATTTGGAGGGAGAAGAGGGGGATACCGGAAATGAATTCTCCAGCGGAGATAAGCCAAATCTTAGCCTTCCAGGGATGCAGCAGGAGCTTTTGGAGGTGATTTGCGAGAGCAAAAAGCCAGTCATTTTGGTTCTGCTTTCAGGCAGTGCCTTAGATTTGCGATGGGCAAACGAACACGTTTCTGCCATCGTGGAAGGATGGTATCCGGGAGCACAGGGAGGAAATGCAATGGCAAGACTGTTGTTCGGAGAGTGCTGTCCGGAGGGAAAGCTACCAATTACCTTTTATCGAACGAGCGAAGAACTGCCAGATTTTGACGATTACTCCATGAAGGGAAGAACCTATCGCTACATGAAACAGGAAGCTCTGTATCCGTTTGGATATGGATTGTCCTACACAAAGTTTTCTCTTACAGAGCCTGTGATTACACGAACAAAGATAAAAAAAGGGGAAAACATAGAGATAGAAGCCAAACTCACCAATGTTGGTTCTGTGGCAGGAGCGGAGACTTTGCAGGTCTATGTGGGAGCAAAGAGGGAGGACGCACCAAATCCTCAGCTCAAGGGACTCAAAAAAGTCTTTTTACTTCCAGGAGAGAGCAAAACCGTGAGAGTGTGTTTGGAGGATAAGGCTTTCGGCTTGCGGGACGAGAAGGGGGATTTGATGCTGTATCAGGGAGAGTTTTCCTTGTATGTAGGAACACAGCAACCGGACGCACGAAGCGAGAAATTGACAGGGAAAAAGCCATTTTGTTTTGAGGTTACGGCAGAGAAAACAGAGTGTATTGCAGAAAGAAAGTGTAAGTAAAAGAAAAAACAGCTCTCAACAATGTCTAGATGCCTTGTTGAGAGCTGTTTGAGGATATAGTTGCCATAAAATGACTCGGTTATGCTTCTTTTTGGCGAAAATTAGGATCTCCTTCGCCGAACGATCATGAGCATCAAGTATAAGCTTACAGTAAGCTTTCTTTCATTTTTACGACCACCTTGCGAACGGCTTCGGGCTCCTTAGCGGCACAGCCTGGACGGTGAATATCATTGGAGAAAAAGATGCAGTAACATCCCTCTGTGACATCCACAAAGCTTTCGTTTTTCAGATTCTTGTAAAAAATGACATCCTTATTTTCTGGATTTTCCAGTACTTCTTCCTTTCCAGTATATGGAACATAGCCCATCCGCTCGGTTCCTGAGATGATATACTGGATATCTAAATACAGGTCATGTTTCTCGGGACGACGCTCTTCGGTTGGCTGTGTGGTGATGTTCTGTACCATCGCATAGATGTCTTTTCCCTGAATCTCATAGGTTCCGACTTCCATGTTGGCAACATCATGCTCTGCAATCCAAGCAAAAGCAGTCTGAATTGCTTTGGGATATAGATAAGGACAGTTAACTGCGTGAACAGATGAAAAAATCATATTAGTTCCCCCTTTTTTATTGTTTTAGTTTCTATGCTATATTTATAATAGAATAATGTTGTGTTCCTCGCAAGCTTTTCTCATCTCCTGCGGCCAGATGCTTGCCTGAACTTCTCCGATGTGTGCACGGTCTAAGAGCAGCATACAAAGTCTGGACTGTCCGATGCCTCCGCCGATGGTGTATGGCAGTTCTTTATTGAAGAGCATCTGATGATAAGGAAGACTGCGGCGGTCATCGCAGCCAGATTTGGTGAGCTGTTCATCCAAGGAAGTTTCATCCACTCGGATGCCCATGCTGGAGATTTCTAAGGCACAACCCAAAGTCTCATACCAGAATAAGATGTCTCCGTTTAGGCGCCAATCGTCATAGTCTGGTGCACGTCCATCATGAGGTTCGCCGTTGGAGAGTTTGTCTCCGATTTGCATCAGGAAGACGCAGCCATGTTCTTTGGTAATCAGATTTTCTCTTTCTTTTGGAGTTTTGTCTGGATAGAGGTCCAAAAGCTCTTGGCTGGTGATAAAGAAAATATCATCTGGCAGACGTTTTACAGCCTGCGGATACTTATACCACACTTCATGCTCCATGTGTTTGATAATCTTAAAGATGGTGCGAACGGTCTCTTTTAAGGTCTCTACAGTGCGCTGTTCTTTGGTGATGACTTTCTCCCAGTCCCACTGGTCCACATAACAGGAATGAAGATTGTCTGGCTCCTCATCACGGCGAATGGCATTCATATTGGTGTAAAGTCCCTCACCGCTCTGAAAATGATACTTATGTAATGCCATGCGCTTCCATTTTGCGAGAGAATGCACAACCTCAATGGTCTCTCCAGGAATAGAGGGCATATCGAAGGCAACGGGACGTTCTACACCATTTAGATTGTCGTTCAAACCGCTGCTTTTTTCCACAAACAAAGGTGCGGAAATTCGCTCCAGATTCATCTCACGTCCAAATTCCTTTTGAAAAGTATCACGGATGTACTTGATGGCTTCCTGTGTTTCACGGACAGAAAGCCGAGGGTCATAGTGTTCTGGTAAAAGTAATGCCATAGTCTCTTCCTCCCTATAATGTGCTAGATTTTACCAAATAAATAGACATGATTCGCCTTACGGCGAATCACCACCATACATGAAAGTCGATTGCTCCGTGCTTCGCACGGTCTCCGCTCCGCTCCGGTCGTTGCCAAACGGGCATCACCGGTGCCCGGCAACACAATCGCCGCCAGTATTCATAATCCGGGCTATCGCCCTACTGATTCATACAGGCTTGGTTGTCAAATGCCTGTGCATCCTTGGATGCGAGCATCTAGTCTGCCCAATCGCTTGACAACACTTTCAGTGTAAAATATAGCATACTTGCTTAAAAAATGCTACAAAAAGGAATACAAAAAATTTAGAGGGGAAATTTGAGACTTCTACATTGCGTGAGATAAAGGCTTGTGCTATGCTAAGAAACAAAAATAAGGTAATGCTAAAGTGTAGAAGAGAAGGAAAGAATCATGAGTGAAATAACCAAACGAATTGTGATACAGGATAAGGATGCACCAAAAGAGGAGGAACTGCGGGAGGCAGCGGCCATTCTTGCAAGAGGAGACCTTGTGGCCTTCCCGACAGAGACGGTATATGGTCTGGGTGCGAATGCTTTGGATGAGGAAGCGGCAAAAAAGATTTATGCGGCAAAGGGGCGGCCCTCCGACAATCCCCTGATTGCTCATGTGGCTCGCATAGAGGATGTGAGTGATTTGGTGCGGGAGATTCCAGAGGCTGGAAAGAAGTTGATGGATGCTTTTTGGCCGGGACCGCTCACCTTGATTTTTCCCAAGAAGGATATCGTGCCTTATGGGACGACGGGGGGCTTGAATACGGTGGCTGTGCGGATGCCGAGCCATCCGACAGCGAGACTGCTGATAGCCTTGGCAGGGGTTCCGATTGCAGCTCCGAGTGCCAATACCTCTGGAAAGCCTAGTCCCACCACCGCTGACCATGTGATGCAGGATATGAATGGAAAGATAGATATGGTGGTGGATGGAGGAGAAGTGGAAATCGGGGTGGAATCCACCATCGTGGATGTTTCTTCCAAGATTCCGACACTTTTGCGTCCCGGAGCAATTACAATGGAGATGTTGGAGGAAGTACTGGGAGAGGTTGCAGTTGACCCTGTTATTTTAGGTCCTGTGAAAGAGGGAGTTCGCCCCAAGGCTCCGGGGATGAAATACCGCCACTATGCACCGAAGGCGGAGATGACACTGGTGGAGGAAGCCAGTGTGGAGGAGATGGTCAAAAAGATTCAGGAGTTGGCAAAAGAAAAGCAAAGAGAGGGTTTTCGGGTTGGTATTCTCTGCACCGATGAGAGCTTACAGGCATATCCGAGCGATATGGTGGTAAAGAGCATTGGAAAGAGAGAAAGAGAGGAAACGGTGGCACACAACCTATTTGCTGTGCTGAGGGAGTTTGACGATGCCGGTGTGGACTGTATTTTTTCCGAAAGTTTTCCGAAGGACCATATGGGACAGGCCATTATGAATCGTTTGTCTAAGGCTGCAGGTTATCATATTGTTAGGGGTTAGAATAGCATAATTGGACAAGGCAAAAAAAGAAGAAAGAAAAAAAGAAAAAAGGAGAAGAGAAGAATGTCAGAGAAAAGAGAAGGCTATATCACATGGGATGAGTATTTTATGGGAGTGGCAAAACTATCCGCAATGCGTTCTAAGGACCCAAGCACACAGGTGGGGGCTTGTATTGTGAGTGAGGACAATAAGATTTTGTCCATGGGTTACAATGGATTTCCGAGGGGCTGTTCGGACGATGAGTTCCCTTGGGGAAAGGTACATCAGGCAGATGACCCCTATCATGCCAAATATTTGTACAGCACACACAGTGAACTGAATGCGATTCTGAATTACCGAGGAGGCAGTTTGGAGGGAAGCAAGCTCTATGTGACGCTCTTTCCCTGCAACGAGTGTGCCAAGGCCATTATTCAGGCTGGCATCCGCACCATTATTTTTGAGCAAGACAAGTATGCGGATACGCCGGTGGTTCGAGCTTCCAAGAGAATGCTGAATGCGGCTGGTGTGCGTTATTATCAGTATAATCCGACAGGAAGAAAGTTAGAGATGGAAGTGTGATGACAAAAATTTTACTGGCAGCAATCAATGCAAAGTATATTCATTCCAATTTGGGAGTGTATAGCTTGAAGGCCTATGCTGAGAAAGTGCTTAGAGAGAGGGAAGGGCTGGGAGAAGAGCTGGAAATCCAGATTGGGGAGTACACCATCAACCAGCAAACGGAGCAGATTCTGGAGGACATTTATGAGAGACAGCCAGATATGGTGGGTTTTTCCTGCTATATCTGGAACATTTCTTATGTGAGAGAATTGATTCAGGATGTGCACAAAGTGTTGCCAAACACCGATATTTGGCTGGGAGGGCCGGAGGTATCCTACGATGCCCTTCGGGTGCTTAAGAAAGAGCCAGAGGTTTGTGGTGTGATGTGTGGAGAAGGAGAGGAGATGTTTGCCTCTCTGGCGGCTCTGTACGCAAGCAAAAAGGAGAGAAAGGACAGAGAAGAGAGTCTTGGCGGCATTCTGGGGCTGACTTACCGCAAGACTTCGGGGGAAGTGGTACAGAATCCAATGGGAGCTTGTCTGGATATGAGCAAACTTCCTTTCTCCTATCACGATTTGCAGGAGTTTGAAAACCGCATTGTCTATTATGAGAGCAGTCGTGGTTGTCCCTTTTCCTGCAGTTACTGCCTTTCCTCGATTGATAAAAGAGTGCGGTTTCGAGATTTGACTCTGGTACTGCAGGAACTGGATTTCTTTTTGGAGAAGAGAGTGCCGCAGGTTAAGTTTGTGGATAGAACCTTTAATTGCAAGAAAAGCCATGCGATGGCCATATGGAGACATATTTTGGAGCATGACAATGGCGTGACTAACTTTCATTTTGAAATTTCGGCGGACCTTCTGGATGAGGAAGAGTTGGAACTTTTATCTCAGATGCGGGCGGGTTTGGTGCAGTTGGAGATAGGAGTGCAAAGTACCAATCCAGACACCATTCGGGAGATACACCGAAGCATGAATCTGGAAAAATTAAAGCAGACCGTTGGCCGCATCAACGCTTTTCATAACATTCACCAACATTTGGATTTGATAGCCGGACTCCCTTATGAGAATCTGGAGCGTTTTTCTCAGTCCTTTGACGAGGTGTATGCGATGGAGCCGAATCAGCTGCAGTTGGGCTTTTTGAAGGTGTTAAAGGGTTCCTTTATGATGGAAAATCACAAGGCTTATGAGCTGTGTTACCAGAGTGCTCCGCCTTATGAAGTGTTTTCCACACGCTGGCTCTCCTATGCGGATGTGCTGCATTTAAAAGGAATAGAAGACATGGTGGAAGTGTATTATAACAGCAGGCAGTTTGAAAAAACCATAGAGAAAATGCTGCCATTGTTTGAGGGAGCCTTTGCGATGTACGCTGCACTTGCTGCTTTTTATAAGAAAGAGGGATTGAAGGGGCTAAGCCACAGCCGCATTGCCCGCTATGAGCTTTTGTACCGTTTCTTGTGTGAAAAGACAGAGGATGAGAGGGAACGTTCCTGTTTTCGAGACTGTTTGATGACGGATTTGTATTTGCGGGAAAATGCCAAGAGCCGCCCCTCTTTTGCGGGCAGAGCCATCCGTGAGGATAGGAGAGAGGCGGTGAGGGACTTCTTTGTTCAGGAGGAAAAACAGCCCAAATACTTGAAAAAGTATGCAGGCTATGACTCCAAACAGATGGCAAAGATGGCACATGTGGAGTGTTTGGAGGATGGAAGAGTCTTGTTGTTTGATTACAAAACGAGGGATGTACTGAATTACAATGCTTCCTGTCTGGATATCACGGGGGAGATAGGAGAATAGAGAAAAAATGATACAGAATTACATTGCGGTGGATACAGAGACAACGGGGCTGAATCCAAAGACAGACAAATTGATTGAGATTGGAGCCTTGAAGGTGGTAGATGGAGTCGTTACGGAACGCTTTTCCGCTCTGGTCAATCCCCACAGGACACTCACAGAAAAGGTGAGGGAACTGACTGGTATCCGTCAGGAGGAAGTGGAGACGGCGGGAGAGTTGGAGCCGATTTTTCAGCAATTTTTGGACTTTGCGGGGGAGTTGCCTCTTTTGGGACATCGGATTTTGTTCGATTACAGCTTTTTAAAGCAAGTAGCTGTCAACCAAAGGCTGGAATTTGAGAGGCAGGGGATAGACACCTTTAGTATCAGCCGAAAATTGATGCCGCCGGAGCGAAAAAAGAATCTGCTGGAGGCCTGCCGTTATTTTGGTGTAACTCCCAAGCTATCTCATCGAGCCTTGGCGGATGCTGAGGCCGCCCACCTGCTTTACCAGAAAATGTTGCTGCAAAAGACCGAGGAAAATTCTTCTATGTTCGAGGCAAAACCCTTGATTTACAAGGTAAAAAGGGAGCAGACAGCCACAAAAAGACAAAAACAGCTATTGCAGGATTTATTAAAATATCATAGAATAGATTTACCTGTGCAGATAGAATATCTGAGCAGGAATGAAGTATCGAGGTGGACAGACCAAATTATTTCCCAATACGGAAGAAAGAAGTAAAAAGAAGGGAAGGAAGTAAGAAAAGAAGTA
This sequence comes from bacterium, assembly GCA_030524485.1. GTDB lineage: Bacteria > Bacillota > Clostridia > Lachnospirales > Lachnospiraceae > CAJMNU01. Next base: position 15,869 of record JAUNGR010000034.1, read on the forward strand.
AAAGAAGCAGTAAAAACGAAACAGAGTGATAGGTAAAAAAGAGGTGAAGATAACATGATGAATTTTAGCAACAAAAAGACAAAAAAGATATTTGCAGCGGTTTTGGTTGTTTTGCTGGTGGTATCTATGGTACTTCCGGTTTTAATGAGTGCGCTGGCATAGTTTCTACTTTTTTGTAAAGAGTAGGATAGAGGAGAGAAAAAAGCATGAGGAAATGGATAATAGGATTTCCAGCACTGCTGTTAGCGGCAGGGCTGACCCTATCTTTTCCGGCTGTGACCTTTGGAGCGGAGATTCCCAAGGGAGTGCAGGTCGGAGGACAGGATGTCGGAGGAATGACAAAAGAAGAGGCTCAAGCTGCGATACAAACGTATATCGAAGGTCTGTCTGGACAGCAGATAACGCTGACAATTGCCGGAGAGAAGGTGCAAACCACAGCCCAAGAGCTGGGCTTTTACTGGAGCAATCCGGACGCTGTATCGCAGGCAGCGGAGTACGAGTCTTCTGGAAATCTGATTCAGAGATATATGAGAACCAAAGATTTGGAGGTCAATCCGGTGGAGATTCCTCTGGAGACGGAGGTGGATGAGAGTAAGGTGGCCTCCTTTGTGGAAGATACCTGTGCTCCCTATGTGCAGGCGGCTCAGGATGCTTCTATCCGCAGAGAAAATGGCAAATTTGTGATTACCGAGTCGAAGGTGGGACGCATGGTGGATGTTGCAGCGACGACAGATGCATTGAATGCTGCCATGAAGAACGGATTGGAGGAGCCAATCACGGTAGAGGCAGTGGTCACAGAGCAGCAGCCGAAAGTAACCTATGAGCAGCTTGCTACGATTCAGGACGTATTAGGCACTTTTACCACAAACTTTTCGAGTAGCGGAAGTGCGAGAGTGACGAATCTTCAGGTCGGTTCCGGAAAGATTAATGGGCGGGTGCTGATGCCAGGGGAGACTCTTTCTGGTTATGAATGTATGCAGCCTTTTACGGTGGCAAATGGCTACAAGACAGCGGTTGCCTATGAGAATGGAAGAACGGTGGACAGCATTGGCGGCGGTGTGTGCCAGATTTCTACCACCCTGTACAATGCGGCTCTGCGGGCAGAGATGAATATTGTTCAGAGACAGAACCATTCTATGATAGTGACCTATGTGAACCCTTCAGCGGATGCAGCGATTGCAGGAACTTACAAGGATTTGAAGTTCTCCAATCCCTATGACACGCCAGTGTATATTGAAGGTTACACTTCTGGCAAAAATCTGACGTTCACGATTTACGGAAAGGAGACCAGACCTTCTAACCGTACTTTGAAGTTTGTGTCGGAAACTTTGCAGAAAATTGACCCTGGCGAGCCAGTGACCAAGGTGGACAATTCCTTGGCTCCGGGAGCAAGGGTGAGGGAGCAGTCCTCCCATGTCGGTTACAAATCCCGCCTTTGGAAACAGGTCTATGTGGATGGAGAGTTGGTAGAAAAGACCATTTTGCATACAGACACCTACAATCCTTCCAAGGCGATTTATCGGGTGGGACCGGAAGCTGCAACCGAGGCACCAACCGAAGCACCAACAACGGAACAGCCGAGTACGCAGGCACCAGAGAATCCTCCAGCAACGGAGGCACCGACAGAAGCACCAACCACGGCGGAGCAGCCTGCTTCACCGGCAGGACAGCCTTCTTCTCCAAGCGGAGAGGGCCCAGCAAGTCCGAATGCACCTTCCGGAAATAACAATTCCGATGATGTGATTATTGTAACGCCGCAATAGGGATAGGTGGTGATTCGCCAAAGGCGAAGCGTATCCGTTTCAAGTAAGGGAGAGGCAGTATGCATAGAGGAAAAGGAAAAGAGGAGAGGGCTGAGATTGGAGGCAATATGCTCGCCGGTCAGGACTTGGTGGTAGCTGGTAGGATTGCCCAGACAGGTCTGAAAAAGGCCGCAGCCCAGTCAATGGAACTGCTTTCCACCCGATTTACCGCTTCTTACATCAAGAGCGCAGTGCAAGTGACTGCGCTCTTGCCAAAGGAGGACAAAATTTGGAGGCAGGCGGGAGCGGATGCCCTGCTTTTTGCAGGTGAAGGCGGAATTTTTGCCTGTCTCTGGGAGTTAGCAAGTTTGTTTCAAAAAGGATTTACGGTGGAATTGCAGCAGATTCCAGTTCGGCAGAGTACCATTGAGCTTTGCGAGGTGATGGGTTTAAATCCCTATCGTCTGGAGAGCGGCGAATGTGCCTTGTTCACTGCGGACAATGGGCAGGATGCGGCACGTTTCTTAAGAGAAAGAGGAATTGAGGCCGCATGGATAGGAAAAGTGGATAAGGGAATCTCTTGTCGGATTTTGAATGACGGAAAGCAGGGCTTTCTGGAGAGACCGACGAGGGATGAGATGTACAAAGTCATAAAAACAACTTAAGTTAAGACATTAAAGTGTAAGATAGAAAAGTTTAAGAAAGCAAAGGGAAGAGAGGAAAGGGAAGATGAGAGAAAAGATTTTAGCGATTATCGAAAAAAACAGTCGCATTGACTTAAAGGATTTGGCGACATTGTTAGGCGAGAGCGAAGTTTCTGTTGCCAATGAGATTGCACAGATGGAGAAAGAGCATATTATCTGCGGCTATCATACTTTAATTAACTGGGATAATACCAGCGATGAGAAGGTGATGGCTCTGATTGAGGTGAAGGTAACTCCACAGAGAGATATGGGATTTGATAAGATTGCTGAGAGAATTTACCAGTACAGCGAAGTGGATTCGGTATATCTGATGTCCGGTTCCTTTGATTTTATGGTATTGATTGAGGGAAAGACCATGCGTCAGGTGGCATTGTTTGTTTCTGAGAAGCTGTCTACCATTGATGCTGTTTTAAGCACAGCCACCCACTTTGTTTTGAAAAAGTACAAAGACCATGGCACTGTGTTGACAGAAAGCAAACAGGATGAAAGGATGTTGATTACCCCATGAGAAATCCATTAGCAGAGCGAGTGGTTCAGGTTCCTCCTTCAGGAATCCGCCGCTTTTTTGATATTGTAAGCGATATGAAGGATGCAATTTCCCTCGGTGTGGGAGAACCCGATTTTGATACGCCGTGGTTTATCCGTGAAGAGGGCATTTATTCGTTGGAGCAGGGAAGAACTTTTTATACCTCCAACGCTGGTTTAAAAGAGTTAAAGCAGGAAATCAGCAATTATCTTTGCCGCAAATGCCATGTTACATACAATCCCAATGAGGAGATTATGGTGACAGTGGGAGGTAGTGAGGCGATAGACCTTGCTCTCCGTGCCATGTGCAATCCGGGGGATGAGGTACTGATTCCACAGCCAAGTTATGTTTCCTACGTTCCCTGTGCCATTTGGGCAAATGGCGTTCCAGTGACAATAGAGCTGGAGGAGAAGGACGAATTCCGCTTGACCAAGGAAAAATTATTGGAGAAAATCACAGATAAGACCAAAGTGTTGATTTTGCCCTTCCCGAACAATCCGACCGGTGCTATTTTACAGGAACAGGATTTGAGGGATATTGCTGAGGTGGTGGAAGAACACGATTTGTTTGTGGTGAGCGATGAGATTTACTCAGAGTTGACTTACTGTGGCGAACACAAAACAATTGCAGCGATGCCAGGAATGAGAGACAGAACGGTCTTAATTAATGGCTTTTCCAAGTCCTATGCTATGACTGGATGGAGATTGGGCTACGCAGCGGCTCCAGCTAATATTTTGCAGCAGATGTTAAAAATCCATCAATATGCCATCATGTGTGCCCCGACAACCAGCCAGTATGCGGCAGTTGCTGCCTTAAAGCACGGAGACGATGAGGTTGCAAAGATGAGGGAGTCTTACAACCAGAGAAGACGCTTTGTGCTGAAGGCTTTTGAGGAGATGAACATTCAGTGTTTTGAGCCATATGGAGCTTTTTACACCTTCCCAAGCATCAAACGCTTTGGCTTAAGCTCCGATGAATTTGCATTGCGGCTTTTGGAGGAGGAGAAGGTGGCTGTTGTGCCAGGAACCGCCTTTGGAGACTGTGGAGAGGGCTTTTTGCGTATCTCTTATGCCTACTCTTTGGAGCAGCTCAAGGAGGCATTGGGACGCATGAAAAAATTTGTGGAGAGGCTGGAAGAGGCATGAATATCGTATTGTTAGAGCCGGAGATGCCTGCCAATACCGGAAATATCGGAAGAACCTGCGTAGCGACAGACACAAAGCTGCATTTGATAGAGCCTTTGGGCTTTAAGCTCAACGAAAAACAGATAAAAAGAGCCGGATTGGACTATTGGGATAAGTTGGATGTGACAGTATATTCCGATTATCAGGATTTTTTAAATCGCAATCCTGGGGCTAAAATCTATATGGCAACCACCAAGGCACCGGCGGTATATACAGAGGTAAAGTATGAATCGGACTGTTTTATCATGTTCGGTAAGGAGAGTGCGGGAATTCCAGAGGAGATTCTCTTGGAAAATCAGGAGAACTGCGTGAGAATTCCGATGTGGGGAGACATCCGCTCTTTAAATTTATCCAATTCAGTAGCGATTATCCTTTATGAGGCGTTGAGGCAGAATGGATTTGCAGAGATGACCTTGGAGGGGCAGCTGCACCGCTATCATTGGAAGGAATAAAGTCTAAAATAGTCACAGAATAAAAAGAGAATAGCGAAAAAATATAGGCAGACAAAGAGAAAAAGCAAAGAATCTAAGCAAAAAAGGTTCTTTGCTTTTTGCTCAATATATAGATTTGTATATTATTATGTTAATGCATTTCTAAAATTTGCATAACCATCTACACAGAAATAAGAGGAGAAAAAAGAAATGGAGACAGTAAAAATAGGGGAATTAATTGGACAACTGCGTAGGAAGCAAAACATTACCCTACAGCAGTTAAGCAGAGGAATTTGTTCCATTGCGACCTTAGGGAGAATCGAAGAAAGCGATGGAAAAATGACCTATATTATGGCAGGGGCTTTTTTTGAGAGATTGGGCTATACATTGGATAAATTTGAGTGTTACGTCAGCCAAAAAGAACTAGATGAATATAATTTGCGTAATGAGATTCGGAACGCAAAAGAACATAGACGATTAGCAGAAATGAAACTTGCATTGGAGAAATACGCAAAGCAGACAGCGAAGAAAGAAGCAGGCTTAGAGAGACAATTTTTAGATTCCATGAATGCATTTTTGTTGTTTGAAGAAGGAAACTATGATAAAGCAGAACAGCTTCTAAGAAAAGCAATAGAACTCTCCGTTCCGACATGGGAAGAAAAATGGGAACAACAAATTCTTCTGGGGTATACCGAGATTGAGATGTTGGTATTGTTAAGCGATATTTACGACAAAGAGGAAGGGCAAAAACAAGCAGAAGCGGAAGCACTTCAATGGAAGATTTTGGGATACTTAGAGGAGAGAAAAGAACATAGGGAAAATATTGCAAAAGCCTATGCGGAAGTGAGTTGTAGGTTAATTGCTAAATTAATAGAAAAACAGGAGTACGCAAGGGCACTCTATCTGAGTGAAAAGGCAATCACTGTCATTGGAAAGGTAAGTAGAATGTATCACTGGGTGGAATTGTTGTGTCTAAGAGGAAAGTGTCTGGAAGAATTGTCAAAAGATGGGAAAGTAAATTCACAACAAGCAAGAAACGCATATCAGGAAGCTTACTATATTGCACTGCTCTATGAGACTGAAAAAGAGGAATTGGCACAAAAATTGAAAAAGCACTTGGAGGAAGAATATCAATGGGAATCTATCAAATAGGAGAACTGATTAGAATGAGCAGAGAACAGCAGGGAATGACACAGGAAGAACTTTGTGAAAATGTCTGTTCGGTAGAAAATTTGTCAAGGATTGAGAATGGAAGAGTTCAACCGAACAGAAATACATTCAGAGAACTCATGAAGAAACTTCAAAAATCAGGAGAGCTTTACCAACCTTATATCGTTGGAATGGACATAGAAAGCCATATGTTGAAAAATGAGATTACACAGCTATTGGCGGTTCACAAGTACAGAGAAGGTTTGGAGGTTTTGAAACAGCTAACCGAAAAGTTGGATATGACAAATAAGTACAACAAACAGTTTATTTTGAGAGCAGAAGCATGGGCAAAGGCTAAGATAGGAGAGTACACAAGGGAGGAAGAAAGGGAGAGACTGACGGAGGCACTGAGATGCACAATTCCTCAATATCAGGAAGAGATCTTGCCAAAGGGCCTGTTGTCCAGACATGAGATATTGATTTTTAGTAATATTGCGACCTCTTATGCAGAAGAAGGTGAATTGGAAAAAGCGATTGTTATGTTAAAGCAGGCAGAGCAATACTTCAAAACAATACAGGTGGATTATAAGGAACGTTCTAAAAGTGAAGTGATGATACTATCAAATTTAATAAGATGTCTTGGGAGAATGGGGTATTATGAGGAGACGAAAATAAGAGGAGAAGAATTGAAGAAAAAATGCCTGAATTATGGCAATTCAAGGCATTTGGGTGGAATACTATATGGAATAGCCTTTGACAAAGAACAATTGGGAGAAAGCCAAGAAGAATGTAAAAAAACGATGATTCAGGCATATTATGTGGCAAGATTAAATAAGAATACTGTCCTCATGGAAAATGTCAAAAAACATGTCCAAGAAATATATGAGGAGAATTTTTTGGAAGGAATTTAAAATCCGTCATAATCATCATTGTGTATAGGTTGAATTTCTGATGTAGTTTCTTGAGACGTTTCAGTAGGTTCCTCAGATTGGGGAAGAGAACAGACCCCTAAAATGAGGCATACAATAGTTAATGTGGTTCTTAAGAAATAAGTAAACTTTTTTTTCATAATGCAGATTCTCCTTGTATAAATAATTATTAGTTACTTGAAGAGATAAAACCTAAACTAAAATTCACTATAAAGATATAAACGTGGAATTAAAGTTTCTTAAAAATTATTCAAGACATTATTGATACTTATAATGTTCATGTAAAGATTTCAGAATAATTTTTTTGGTGTGTTTACATATTATAGAACAATATAAAACAGATTACCATGATATTTTATGAAA
>JAUNGR010000035.1 GCA_030524485.1 bacterium
TCATTGTTTTCATATAAAACTTCTAAGTTTTCTGGCATTTCTAAGGCAATAACAATTGGATAATAAACAATTTTACCATCTTTTGATATTCCCATTCTAAACAGTTCATCTAAGTCCTTATAATTCTTCACAGAATTTACAATTAATTTTTTCTCTAAATTAATATAACTCTCTCCCTCTTTTTTAAATGCAGTATCTCCAAAAAAGAACATTTTGTATTCTGGAATTACATTCTTAGCATTTATTGTGAAATGTTTATCTTGAACAAAGCAAAATTCCTCTAGTATTTTATCCTCAAATTTACTTTTTGTTTCTATTACTTCACAAGCATTTAAAATTTTTTCTTTGGCTTCTTGAAACCTTTCATTTCCTCCAAGAAAATTGTACAATCCATACTGGGTCTGCAAATGATATAACAAATAATTAATATCATTCTCCATTTCATCGAAAGTCATCAAACTTTCATCTGTTATATGATTTGTTTTTTTCCATTCAAGTCCCACTTTACCATTTAAGTTCAAAGGCAAATACTCATCATAATTCACTATTATTTTTTCTATTGATTCGTGTTTTTTATTTATATTTGTTATCCATATCTCCCACTCTTCACTTTTATTTTTTTTTATTTTTACATATGACCCATACACAAAATTTCCACAAAACAATCCCATACAAACTACTAATATCCAAATTATATTTCTGAACTTTCTCATTTCATTCTCCATTTCCTCATATTGAAACATCAATTATCTCCAATTTATTTTCTATTTTATAGAATTGTTTTTGAAAAGTCCATGATATTTTCTGTTTTTTTTCATTTTAACAGACAATTTTCTACACTCATTTTCTTTCATAATTATCCTTCCTCGTATGTCCCCTTCCTTGCTCCAACTGTAATAATACCCTCATCAAAACAAGCAGTAAAGCCCCCTATCCAATGCCATCCAACCGCATCCTTCCTCTTAGAAAATATGTACGAATTGTAAATATTTTATTTCCACCCCAGAAAATATGTACAAACGTCCAAAAAACAAGTATAATAAAGGCAATATTATGTACAAAGGAGGTTCCTATGAGCGATTTTGAGTACACTTCCACATGGGAAACAGTAAATACAGGCATCCAAGAGGTAGAACGTCTGGTTTCACAAGGACAGTACAATGCCTCTATGCTGAGAGCCCGCAAGACACTTGACTACATGGTTCACACGCTTGCCGACAAGGCTTGCATTCCGCAAAGCGATTTGGCTCAAATGATTGATGACCTATACAACGGAAATTGGATTACCAAGGAAACCCGTGAACATTTTCACACCATTCGCAACTTGGGAAACACGGCTGCCAACGGAAACAATAACAATGCCACAGATGCCAACGTTTGTTATCACATTTTAGCACAGGAAGCCCATGTATTTTCCCGCCAGTCTCCCCGCAAACGTCCGAGTTCTACGACCAACAACCGTACCTCTGTCGCACGCAAATACAAGCGACGCAAAAACGGAAGGGATTTGTTGATTGCCTATGCTCTGCGTGTACTGGTTCCCCTTGTGGCTTTGATTCTTATCATTTTTATTGCTACCAAATTGGTAAATGCTTTTTCCAACAATGACAAACCCACTGAGCCAGTCATAACCACCTCAGAGGCTCTCACCATTCCTGCCGAGCCGGACACCTCACTTCCTACCGAGGAATCCACAACAGCTGCAGATAGCTCCACTGTGATGTACCGTGCAATCACAACCGTCAATGTTAGACCGGAACCTAGCACTTCCACCGAGAGAATCGGTAAACTGTCAACCAACGATACCGTCGAATTTTTGCGTGAGTATGACGATACTTGGGTTGTGGTTCGTTACAATGGTCAGGAAGCTTACGTTGCCAGACAATATCTGGTTCCTGTCGAATAAATCTTACAGATAAGGGAGGTTTTTATGGAACATATTTTAGTGGTCATACCGGTGCAGGACAGACATAAGACCTATTTAGAGAGCAAGGCACCGAATGCTCACTTTATCTACAGCAGTCCCGAGGAGGTCAGCGATGAACAACTTGCACAAGCAAACATCCTGATCGGCAATGTTCCTACCAAACGTCTTCACGCTCCTTCTAATTTGCGTTGGATGCAGCTAAACAGTGCTGGTTCGGATGTCTACTGCCAGCCTAATGTCTTGGACTCTAAGACCATTCTAACCAACGCCACAGGGGCTTACGGACTTGCCATCTCGGAATATATGCTAGGAGTCAGCCTCTCCTTACAAAATAAACTCTTTTTGTATCGGGATAACCAAAGAGAGCATCTTTGGAGAGATGAGGGAAATGTCTCCTCCATTGAGGGTTCCACTACCTTAGTGGTTGGCCTCGGTGACATCGGCGGCAGCTATGCCCGCAAGATGAAAGCTCTCGGCAGCTACACCATCGGCATTCGCCGCACAGCGACCGATAAGCCGGATTATCTGGATGAGCTGTATGCATTAAGCGATTTGGATGAGCTACTCCCCAGAGCGGACTTCGTTGCCCTAAGTCTTCCGAACTCGTCCGAGACCTATCATCTGATGGACGAGCGCAGACTGCTGCTCATGAAGTCCAGTGCCATTCTCATTAATGTGGGCAGAGGCACTGCCATAGACACCGATGCACTGCTTCATGTTTTAAATAAAGGACATCTCGCAGGTTGTGCCGTGGATGTCACAGACCCAGAGCCACTGCCACCCACACATCCTTTGTGGGATGCCCCTCGCATGATTATCACCCCTCACATCTCCGGCTTTTATCACCTTCCGGAGACCTTTGAGAGAATTGTGAGAATCGCAGGCGAAAATCTGGAAGCCTTTTTGGCGGGAAAGCCCCTCAGAAATGTCGTGGACTTCTCCACCGGATATCGCAAACGCTAATAATATCAAAAGAACTCCGTCTTGGGGTAAGCACTCAATGCTCTCTCCCAAAACGGAGTTCTCTTATCTCTTATCTCTTCTCAATATCCATAATCAAATCCACACGTCTCTGGTGTCTTCCACCCTCAAACTCTGCGGACAACCACTCCTCTGTGATCATCTTTGCCATCTCCACTCCGATGACCCTAGCTCCGAACGCCAAAACATTGGAATCGTTATGCATTCTGGAAAGCTTCGCTGTGTAAGGTTCGCTGCACACGCAGGCACGGATGCCCTTCACTTTATTTGCGGCAAGCGAGATTCCCACTCCGGTTCCGCAGATGGCTATGCCCAAATCTGCCTCCCCGTCTGCAACCGCACGTCCTACTTTTTCTCCGTACACCGGATAGTCACAGCTCTCATTTGTATCGGTTCCCAAGTTTAAAACCTCATATCCCTTTTCCTTCAGGAACTTGCAAATCTCCTGCTTCATCTCCACGGCTGTGTGGTCATTTCCAACTGCAATTCTCATCTCTTTCCTCCGTAAAATTCTTTGATTTTATCCATCCTGCTTCCCATTCCCATAAGAATCATATCAAAGAGTGCCGCCGCCGTCATGGTCTCCACCACAACCACAGCTCTCGGCACAATAATCGGGTCATGCCGTCCCTTAATCGAAATCTCTATCTCTTCTCCATCCCGATTCACCGTATCCTGCTGCTTTGCGATGGAAGCGGTCGGTTTGAAGGCTGCCCGCAGCACGATGGTGTCTCCATCGCTCATGCCACCAAGAATTCCCCCAGCATGATTGCTCTTCTTAGCAACAGCTCCATCTCTCATACAGAAAGCATCGTTGTTCTCTGAGCCGAAGGATTTTGCGGCTGCAAAGCCATCTCCAATCTCAAAGCCCTTCACCGCTCCGATGGAAAGAATGGCCTTCGCCAGATTGGCATCCAGCTTCTCAAAAACCGTCTCCCCTATGCCTGCCAGAACTCCGGTGGCAATGCACTCCACAATGCCTCCCACCGAATCCATCTCGCTCATTTTTTGGGTGAGCAGCTCCTCTGCCTTCCTAGCAGCTTCGGCATCTGGCATGTACAGACGATTCTGTCCACAAAGGGCAAGGTCGAACTTCTCCTCACTCACACAGATACCACCAATCTCCTTTGTGTAGGCGGTGACGGTGATTCCCAAGGTTTGCAGAGCCTTCGCCGCAATCGCCCCCGCTGCGACTCTTCCGGTGGTCTCCCGCCCCGAGGAGCGGCCACCACCCCGATAATCCCGAAAACCATACTTCGCATCAAAGGTATAGTCGGCATGTCCCGGACGGTAATAGGAGGCAATCTCACTGTAATCCCTTGACCTCTGGTCCTGATTTCTCACCAAAAGAGAGATGGGAGTACCTGTCGTCTTTCCCTCAAACACCCCTGAGAGAATCTCCACCGTGTCCCCCTCATTTCTCGCTGTCGTAAATTTGCTCTGCCCCGGCTTTCTTCTATCCAAATAGACCTGAATGTCCTCCTCACAGAGAGAAAGTCCTGCTGGACAACCATCCACCACGACACCGATTCCCTTCCCATGGGATTCTCCCCAAGTTGTCATACGAAATAATGTTCCAAACGATGAGCCCGCCATAATTATTGTACCCTCACAATCGCACAGCAATTCGGCTCGTTCACACGGATCGAGCGATGATTCATCACAATCAAGCCTTTTTCGTAATCAATCCGGAAGAAGCTGATGGTTCCACTCTCATGGTTGAGGGATGCGAGATGCTTTCCATCCGGAAAAATGGCAATATCCTTCGGATAATCTCCACTGATGGGCAGACAGCAGATATTCTCCAACAATCCATTCTCAACGTCTCTTCTGTAAATGCTGACTGAGTTATCTCCAGCATTGCTGCAGAATACATAATTTCCGTCTGGCGAGAAACGAATCGCGCAGGCTGCCGTCATCTGGCTCGCCTTATTGTTTCCAGTTGTACTGATGGTTTGAATCTTCTCAATCTTCGGGGAACGTGTGCCAGTCTCATACGTAAAGACATCAATCACATTTTTCAACTCATACATCAAGTAGATGAACTTTCCATCCGGACTGAAAATAAAATGTCTCGGTGCAGACTCCAGCTCGCAGCGGATGGCATCCACCAGAGTCAATTTTCCCTCTTTGGCATCAAAGCGGTAAATCTTTACTTGATCAATTCCAAGGTCAGCCACCATCACAAATTTGCCATCTGGCGTTCTTCTGGTACAGCTCACATGGGGGCGGAAATTACGCTCAGCAACGCTTCCCAGTCCTTTGTGGAACACACCATCCGCAATGGCTCCCACGGAACCATCCTTATTCAGATGCAGCACCGTAGCCTTTCCATCATGGTATCCGGATACAAAAATGTACTTGTCATCCTTATCCGTGGAGAGCTGACAGCCTCTCATTCCCTTGATGTTGACACTGTTCAGACGGGTAATGCTGCCATTCGGAAGAATCCGAAAAGAAACAATGCCCTCATCTGCGATGGAATATAGGGTCTTGCCATTATTTGCTGCTACTACATAGGAAGAATTATCCACCTCAACCTCGCATCGAGTCGTAAAGGTTCCCTCTTCCACATCCACATCCAATACCGTAATTCCCTTTGCCTTGCCGCTGTATGAGTATGAACCGACATAGGCCATATATTTTCCCTTCATCCGTCTTACCTCCTGAATTATTGTCTGCTCCTTGGTATAGGTTAGTGTACCATATTTTTTTTCATTTGTTAATAGGAAAGGCAGGAATCCGCCACGAAAAATACATGCACACTCGTCGCCGTTTTATGGCTCCAATCCCGCTCCTTATGAGCGGATGGAAAAAATCCTGAAAAAGATATTGACATCAATCCAAAAGTCTGTATAATGAGATTTGCCGTATGTTTATTATTACTAAACTTTTTGCTTAGTTATAGAAAAGGTACAGGAAAAAGGAGTGAGTCAAATTTTATGGATATCGGTACCAAACTAAAGGAACTTCGTGTATTGAAGGGATTGACGCAGGAAGAACTGGCTGACCGGACAGAATTGTCCAAAGGCTTCATCTCACAGCTGGAGCGAAATCTAACTTCCCCGTCCATCCAGACATTGATGGATATCTTGCAGTGTCTTGGGGAAGACATAGGAGAATTCTTTCGCCAATCACAGGAAGAACAGATTGTGTTCGGTAAGAATGACTATTTTGAGAAATATGACCCAGAGCTTTCCAACACCATCCAGTGGATCATTCCCAATGCACAGAAAAATACCATGGAGCCGATTTTATTGACTCTAAAAGCCGGAGGTTCCACCTATCCGGACACGCCGCACGAGGGGGAAGAATTTGGCTACGTCCTGTCCGGCACTCTCTCGATACACCTAGGTTCCAAGGTGTATCGGGCAAAAAAAGGAGAATCTTTTTATTATACTGCGGACAAACAGCATTATCTGACCAGCAAGACCGGTGCAGTGGTTATCTGGGTCAGTTCGCCGCCAAGTTTCTAAGGAGGAAAGCACATGTTACAGCCACTGATTGATTTAAAAAATATTTCTAAAAGTTTTGACGGACAGATCGTCCTAGACGACCTCAGCCTGACCGTGAAGGAAAACACTTTCGTCACTCTGCTTGGTCCAAGCGGCTGCGGCAAGACAACCACTCTACGCATCATTGGAGGCTTTGAGTCTCCAGATAAAGGTCAAGTTCTGTTTGACGGACAGGATATCACACAGATTCCGCCAAACCGCCGTCAACTCAACACCGTTTTCCAAAAATATGCCCTGTTTCCGCATATGAATATTGCGGAAAATATTGCATTTGGACTTAAAATCAAAGGAAAATCCAAATCCTATATTCAAGATAAGATTGCTTATGCCTTAAAATTAGTCAATCTGGATGGCTATGAGAACCGCAGCGTGGATTCTTTAAGCGGTGGACAGCAGCAGCGTATTGCCATCGCCAGAGCCATCGTGAATGAGCCTCGTCTTCTGCTTTTGGACGAACCTCTGGGAGCCTTGGACCTGAAGCTGAGACAGGACATGCAATATGAGCTGATTCGCCTGAAAAATGAGCTTGGCATCACCTTCATCTACGTCACTCACGACCAAGAGGAGGCACTTACTATGTCCGATACCATAGTCGTGATGAACCAAGGCTACATTCAGCAGATGGGAACTCCAGAGCAGATTTACAACGAACCCGAAAATGCCTTCGTGGCTGACTTTATCGGAGAGAGCAACATCGTGGATGGCCTCATGCTGCACGATGAGCTAGTCGAGATTTTTGGAGCGAAATTTGCCTGTGTGGACAAAGGATTTGGAACCAAACAGCCCGTCGATGTCGTGATTCGTCCCGAGGACATTGACCTTGTGGAGCCTGAAAATGGCACTCTCATTGGTACCGTCACCCATCTGATTTTTAAGGGCGTTCACTACGAGATGGAAGTCACAACGGACAATGGCTTTGAGTGGCTGGTTCACAGCACAGATATGTTTCCAGTAGGAAAAAAAGTCGGAATTCATGTTGACCCGTTCGACATTCAAATTATGAACAAACCGGCTTCAGAGGATGAGGAGGCTGTGGGAGTCAATGAATAAACGATTACAAAAGAAATATCTAGCCTGTCCCTATGCCATTTGGATGGCAGGTTTTATCATCATTCCTTTGCTGATGGTGGTATATTATGGTCTGACCAACCGCAGCGGTGCTTTCACTTTAAACAATGTGCTTGCCATCGCTTCCCCAGAGCACTTTAAGGCTCTCTGCCTCTCTCTGCTGCTCTCACTCATCAGTACCGTGCTTTGCCTTTTGATTGCCTACCCTCTCGCTCTCATTTTACGCAGGCGAAACATTGGCCATGGCAGCTTTATTGTGTTTATTTTCATTCTTCCTATGTGGATGAATTTTCTACTTCGCACCCTTGCATGGCAGACTTTGCTGGAGAAAAATGGTGTCATCAATGGAATTTTAAATATGCTGCACCTGCCAAACATCGCTATCATCAACACTCCGGCAGCGATTGTGCTCGGTATGGTCTACAACTTCCTGCCCTTCATGGTGCTGCCACTCTACAATGTGCTCGCTAAAATCGATGACAACATTCTGTTTGCGGCCAAGGACTTGGGAGCGGATAACATACAGACCTTTATTCGAATCATCTTTCCACTCAGCATTCCGGGTGTCATCAGCGGCATTACTATGGTGTTCATTCCGGCTCTCACCACCTTCGTCATCTCCAATCTTCTTGGAGGCAGCAAGATTTTGTTGATTGGGAATGTCATCGAACAGGAATTTACCAAAGGCAGCAACTGGAACCTAGGTTCTGGACTCTCCCTTGTGCTGATGATTTTTATTCTTCTGAGCATGGGACTGCTTGCTAAATACGATAAAAACGGGGAGGGCAATGCATTTTGAAAACACAGAATCATTCCAGACTCAAACGCTTTTTTGAAGATTTTTATTTGGTGCTGGTGCTGATTTTTCTGTACGCACCGATAGCCACCATGATGGTGCTGTCCTTCAACAGCTCCAAATCCAGAACACAGTGGGGTGGTTTTACCTTAGATTGGTACACCAGTATGTTTGAGAGTGCTTCCATCACAACCGCTCTCTACAACACCCTTTTGATTGCCTTCCTCTCGGCGGCAATCGCTACCCTTATCGGAACCCTCTCCGCTTTGGGCATCAGTTCCATGAAGAAAATGCCCCGCACCATCATGCTGGGAGTCAATAATATTCCGATTTTGAACTCTGATATTGTGACCGGAATCTCCCTGATGCTGGCCTTCCTTGCATTTGGGATTTCCCTTGGATTTAAGACCATATTGCTGGCTCACATTACCTTTAACATTCCCTATGTGATTTTGAGTGTTATGCCCAAACTCAAGCAGACTAGCAAATCTACCTATGAAGCGGCATTGGATTTGGGAGCCAGCCCCATACAAGCCTTCTTTAAGGTAGTATTTCCGGATATTATGCCCGGAGTTCTGTCTGGATTTTTGATGGCCTTCACTATGTCCTTGGACGATTTCATTATCACTCACTTTACAAGAGGAGCTGGTATCAACACCCTCTCCACCTTAATTTACAGTGAGGTGCGCCGAGGCATAAAACCATCCATGTATGCCCTTTCCACTGTGATTTTTGTGACGGTGCTGGCTCTGCTGCTCATCACAAATTTCTCTCCGGACAAGCAGAGCAAACAAATGGCTGCCTTAACTCCCAAACAGCTACAAAAAAAGGAAAAGCAGGAACGCACCCGCAAGGTGCTGCTCGTCACGGCTGCCTTCTTTGTGATTGTCAGCGTATGCTTCTCCAGCTATAAATATTATCTGGTCTCCCACTCCGATGAGCTTTATGTCTATAACTGGGGCGAGTACATTGACGAAAGCGTGATTGAACAGTTTGAGGAAGAAACCAGCATCCATGTGGTTTATGACCTCTTTGAGACCAACGAAGAAATGTATCCAGTCATCGAAGCTGGCGGCGTGCAGTACGATGCTGTCTGCCCTTCGGATTATATGATTCAAAAGATGGCTGAAAATGGCCTTTTAGCAGAGATTAATTTTGAGAACATTCCCAATATCTCCTACATCGGTGAGGAATATCTGGAGCGTTCTAAGAGCTTTGACCCACAAAACCTCTACTCCGTCCCTTACAGTTGGGGAACGGTCGGTATTCTCTACAACACCAAAAAGCTGGAGGAGATGGGAATGGAAGCTCCCACCAAATGGTCAGACCTCTGGGACGAACGCTACGAAGGCGAGATTTTGATGCAGGACAGTGTGCGGGATGCTTTTATGGTAGCTTTGAAGGCTCTGGGCTATTCCATGAACACAGATGATATTGGAGAATTGCAGGAAGCAAAAGATTTGCTGATTGCACAAAAGCCTTTGGTTCAGGCCTATGTCGTTGACCAAGTGAGGGATAAGATGATTGGTGGGGAAGCGGCCATCGGTGTCATCTATTCTGGAGAATTGCTTTACATTCAGGAAGAGGTGGCAAATCTTGGCTTGGATTACGAGCTTGCTTATGTGATTCCGGAAGAGGGAACCAATATTTGGCTGGATTCTTGGGTGATTCCTGCCAATGCACAGAACAAAGAAAATGCGGAGAAATGGATTAATTTCCTCTGCCGTCCAGATATCGCTTTGAAGAACTTTGAATATATCACATATGCAACACCCAATACCGGTGCTTTTGAGCTGTTGGACAGCGAAACACAGAACAATCAATCCGTATTTCCGGATATCAGCAAGTTGGAGAATTGTGAGGTCTTCCAGTATCTTGGAGAGGAGACTGACGAAGTGTATAACAACTTGTGGAAAGAAATTAAGGCAAAATAATTGTAGCTTGTGGCTACAGGTACTGGCTACGGATACTTTTGTGGCTACGAGTACGCCGAAGGGGTGGCAGGGGTGCCACAGACACGCTCTCGCTCTGCTTCCATGCAGCGGTACTAAGACGCAACAAAACTGCGTCTAAGTACCGGCATCTCAGCAAGGTCTGTTTTGCACTCCCTGCCACCCCTTTCGGCTGTTTTCCTGAATCCGAATGGCACAAAAACCTTTCCTACTCATAATTACTAGAAAGACTGTCGGGTGCACTTGGCATCCCTGAACTTAGTGCTGCCTATCGGCAGCGGACTTTCAAAGTAATGCAAATCAGAAAATAGCAGTCGCTGATTCTTCTTGAACAATACACTATTCTCAAGATTCCAAATGTTAACTCTGTAACGGAGCGGAGCTGTTGTCAACAGAATCGTGGAATACCGCAACAGGTGGCATAGCCTCCTGTGAGGATATGCCGCGAAAGTCTATTGACAAAAAGCTCACGGAGTATCCTTTCTAGCAGAAAAGGGACTTCTGGTCCCTTTTCCTGCCTTCCAGCGAGGATGGGTTCGGGCAACGCCCGAAAATGGGTCAAGGGACTGGTCCCTTGTAGGTTCTTAGGGCAACGCCCTAAGCCCTCGGAGAGCTTAAAAAGATGAATTTCCCATTACCCTTAGGCAATGAGATGAATGGCTGACCAATTATAAAAAGAGCTGTTGTAAAGTAGGTAAATGCCTACTAAAGCAACAGCCCTCTGTTTTACCTTTAAAGAAGAATTTCTAACTCTATTACCAGCGAATTTATTAATCTCTATCGTTTGTCAGATTTCCTTTGTCAAGCACATAGAAAATCAAACTCAAAATCATTCCCACTACGCAGGCAAGTACCATACCAGTCAACTGAATATTTCCAATATTGACTGCAATACCAGAAAGTCCAGTGACAAAAATAACAGCCGTCAAAGCCTGATTGCGGTTTTTACTGTAGTCTACCTTGGAATCCACCAAAATACGCAGACCTGAAGTTCCAATCATACCATACAGAAGGAAAGAAATACCACCGATTACCGGTCCCGGAATCGTGCTGATTAAGGTTGACAGCTTTCCGATAAAGGAACAACAAATCGAAAGAATCGCTGCCCCTGCGATAACCTGCACGCTGTACACACGAGTAACAGCCATAACACCAATGTTCTCTCCGTAAGTAGTCGTCGGAACCGAACCAATCAATCCAGACAACATAGTAGAAAAGTTGTCTCCAAATAAAGAGCGATGTAATCCAGGGTCTTTTAACAAATCTCTTCCCACAATTTTACTGGTCACAACCTGATGTCCGATATGCTCGGAAGTAATCACCAGAATGACAGGCAAAATAATCAGAATCGCTTCCAGATTAAACTTTGGTGTTGAAAAATTCGGAAGGGCAAATATCGGTGCTGCCGCTACCTCCGCAAAATCCACAATTCCGCAGAGCAAAGCTGCCACGTAACCAGCTATCACGGCAATCAAAATCGGAATCACCGACAAAAATCCTCGAAATAGGATGGAGCCAAACACAGCCACTCCCAAAGTTACCAAAAAGACAATCACATTTTTTGGCTCAATCACATCTCCTACCAATCCCGCATTGCTTGCAGCCGTACCAGAAAGCTCTAAACCAATCAGTGCCACAACCGGTCCCATAGCTGCGGGCGGCAATACAATGTCAATCCAGTCAGAACCAAACTTATAAATGACTGCGGATAAAATACATCCTAACAAACCAACAGCCACAAAACCTCCCAGTGCATATTCATAGCCGAATTTTGCAATTACAATGCTAGCCGGAGCCAGAAATGCAAAGCTAGAACCCAGATAGGCCGGAGCCTTTCCTTTGGTCACTACCATAAAGATTAGGGTTCCCACTCCATTCATAAACAAGACGATAGCCGGATTGATTCCAAACACAAAAGGCACCAGCACCGATGCACCAAACATGGCAAACATATGCTGAATACTGAGGGGAATCAATAGGTTTACCGGAACTTTTTCGTCCACCTGAATGATTTTTCTGTTGTCCATACTCAAAGTCCTCCACTTTCGTATTCCATTTTTTGTTCACCCTATTATGGCATATTTCTCTTTTTCAGGCAACCTATTTTTATCTTGAAGGTTCTGACAGTTTTCATAGCGTTACATGCACACTAAGTTTCATTTGTATTAATAATTTTCCAAAAGCAACATTTCATCACAACACAGCCGAAAGAGGCCATAGAGTGGCTTTCAGACCTTGTTGAGATGCCGGCACTTAGACGCAGTTCTTTTGCGTCTTAGTACCGTTGCATCGAAGCAGAACGAGAGTGTGTCTGAAACCGCTCTATGACCTCTTCGGCGGGTGAGTATCGAACTGGTGGCAAACTGGTCACACAAATGCACTTAGATGATGGTGTTATTGTGTCTTAGTGCCACTGCAATGCATTCTCCATTCTCTAGTTGGAGTGTAACTTTCTCCGCCTCAACTTCTTTGTCCGCTAAAACGGCCTTTATCGGGCATTTTTCCCCTTCTAAATGTGGATACAGCACCGTAACCATGCAACCGCTTCCTGCCTTGGCTGTGCAAAGCAAAGTCGGAATCTCCACAGCTCCTTTTTTGCTTCCTTTCAAGGACATCCACCCCTGTACCTCCGGCTCCATCTGTCCGCTTACCACCTGCATTTGGCTTGCTTCCCCTGCCGTAAGAACGGTCACATCCTTCATTTCCAATCTATGTTCCCCTTCTTCCATCACAGGGTTTTCGCTGTTCAAATGCCAGATAAGCTCATAACTGTGTTCTTTTCCGTCCTTTGCATATAAACGGTCCACAACGAGCAAGAAAGGTTTAAGGCCATGCTCTGGTTTTTTGAAGAAGTAGAGGGAACGTTTGTGGGAGACGCTCTTGTCCACCTTTTTTCTCTCCTCATCGGTGAGTTTTCCCTCAAAGTTCCAGAAATCAGTCACTGCTTCTTTGAGTTCAGTTCCATAGCCATCCTCGTACACTGCCTCCGCAAAGTCAAACTCCTCTCCCACTTCCGCTACCAGACCAGAAGGTTTTTTGATGTCATCCTCCTGCCAACGGAAACTTCTTAAGCGGCTCTGCTCCAGCCCATCTACCCGAATGGTATTGTGAGCACGGGTAGACATCACATAGCGTCTCATCGGAGAGCCATCATAGCCATAGTTTCCGCCCTCAATCAACAGATATTTGTGGTTGGCATATATGGTTACAGACAGCTTGTCCTCATGCTGATGTGCCCGTCCAAAAGGACCTCCGTCAAATAATACCCATGTAGCATCTGCATCCCAGCCCGTGCGCATCACAAAAAAGCCCGAATTCGGAAGGATAATTGAGGTTTCTTCAAGTGCCTTCCCCTCTTTTCCCTCACTCACGGCCCAATTCAAGACCTCATCATCCTCAAACAGAGCCTTTCTTCTCTCCAAAATCTCTGCCACCTTCGCTCTGGAACCGTCGTTCAAATCCGGCAAAGTGCCATCCGGCATCATCAACTTGACATCCAAGCGACACATTTTTTTGAGATAGCGAACAAAAACTTCTGGAATTTCCATATGAAAAGCCTTTGCCATCACCATCATTCTCTGATAATTGTTGATAACCACATCGTGATAGCCAGTTGCCAACTCATAGTGGAAACCATCTTCATAAATCTGCTTTTGCAGCTCCTGAACCAACACATCTACCGCTACTTGATACCAGTGTTTGGAGTCTTTTAGGATGGGAGCTTCAATGGCAATGTGTGCCAATCCATTCATCTCCATCACCAACCAGTTACCAGTGGTTCTTCTCCGCTCCAGTCTGCGGGCATTCTCCACCAAAGACTTATACCAATCTACCAGAATATCATCTGTAAAAGCTGGAGTTTGATAGAAAGTGAACAGTGCATAAGGCCAGTTTGCCCCCATACGAATGCCTGCTTCAATGGTTCGCCAGCATTCGGTTTCTCTACTGCCTGCCTCCCAATCACAAACAGCCTGTCTCACCCAACTTTGAAAGAGTCTCGCACAAGCCTCGGCATACTTCTCATTGTGGGTTTTTCGGTACACATGTGCCAACAACTTCCACTCATTGTGACGATTCAACTGCCATGTCCACTCCTTATACTGATTGGGGGTCGGATTATAGTCCCAATCCACTTCCTTCCCAAAATCATATTCAATGCCACAGGAAATCAGACGATTTTCACAGATTCTATCTGCCGCTTCCTCCTCGGTCTCCTCCTCCATAGTAATCCAGTTTTCTGGCTTCTCATAGGGGATAGCAAAAAAGAGTTCTGGCTGCAAACTGCCTCGAATGTACTGGGCAAACAGCTGTCTTGCCGTTAAAAAATCTCCCTCTGTTGCAGCTTTCTGCATCTGTCTTACTTCTTCCACATTTTCATCCAGACACTCCAAGAAAAATTCCCTGTCACTCAACAAAGGCCCCCCATTTTTTGCTGCAACTTCTTGACTTTGTGTTTTCTCTTCCATAAAAATAAACCGCTCCTTCCCTTTTGCCTATCTGCGTTTTTATCTTCTTATTGTACCTGTTTCTTGGGAGCTTGTCGTGGTTATATTTTACGGTTTGCTTCACATTTTCTTAGGTTTTCTCCGTCTTCCATTTTTTTAATAATTTTTTGGCCCTTGCAGTGTCCTGCGAAGGAAGCGTCTTTTCGCCATAACGCACTTTAAGATACATCTTGCGAAATTCCTCCAACTCTGCCTCATTCCAATGGCTCCCTGCCTGTGCCGCTATCTCTTCGCTGGTCTCGTTCTTTTTCTGGCGAAGTCCACACTGCTCATATAGACGCAGAAATCTCTGATACAAAAGGCGGATTTCTTCCTCTTCCTCATCTCTTTTCCTCTTTTTTGTCTGTCTCTCTTCTATTAAAATATGGCTTTTTTTGATGGAACTACGGTTGAAGTCTTCTGCCTTTCCAGAGTCTGCTAACAGTCTTCGATAGATAGCATACAAAAGCAGACAGAGGGCAATTGCTCCTAGAAAATACAAAAAGGTGCGAAAAGGGAGAGGAAATTCGGTTGTTTCTGGTCCCTTCCATGCCTGTTCCAATGCATTTTGGGCAAACTCGCTTCCGCCTGCCAATCCCACTTCAAAATGGAAATGAGAAAATACAAGAGCATCCAACAAAGAGAATATTCCCTCCAACAGCCAAAAGATTCCGTACAACAAGGCTAAGAGCAGGGGATAACAGAGACGAAAATACAGAAAACGCAGCAGCCACACAAAACTTTGCACCGCCGCATTTGAGGTACAAATAGCTCCTGCAACCAACAAAAGCAAAAGCCCACCTATATTCCAGCTCAAAAAATGTCGGTCCGTTCGATACTCCTCTCCCAGTCTTGTCATTCGCAGCAAGGCAACTCCAAATACCAAAAACAGCAACAGCCATCTTGTGGCACTTTGTTCCCACAGGGCAGGCTCCAAAAAGACCAATTCCAGAGCCGTCATTCCTCCAAGAATTCGACACTGCCACAAAAAAACTTCTTTCTGGAACAGGAGTCTCTCCCCACCTCTCGCCTTCCAGAGTAGATAGAGCGTGTAGGCCAGCGGAACTCCCAAATTCAGAATCCTAGAAAGGACGGAGGGAAGGAAAGGCAAAATAGCTCCTGCAATCGCAAAATACCAACAAACATCGGTCAATAACTTAACCAACCAAACGCTCATTGCCCTTCCCCTCCTTCTTGCTTTTTTTCTGTCTCTGGTTGCAAAAGCAAAACTGCCTGACCACTTTGTGTGTGCAGTCTTGCAATCTTTTCCTTGCACTCCCTGGCTTCCTCCAAAGAAATTAAAATGCAGGCAGATGCACTTCCCCTTTCCTTTTCTATCTCCTCCAAAAGCTCCGGAAGATGCTCCTTATAATGGCTGCTTGCCCGCCCCAAAAGCTCCAAAATCTCCAGAAGATGTGCTCTTCCTCTTCCCTTTAACACTCGATTGACCGTTCCCATCGCTCCCATAATCACAGCATTGGTGCGAAACTCATAAGAAAAGCCCTGTTTTTCCAGAGTCTCACAGACCACTCTGGCAATCCGAAAGCACTCCTCCGTCTCCCACTCTAAGCTTTTCTCCCAAAAATTTCGGACAGAGATGTCCAAAATCACAATACAGGAGGGTTCTGCCGTGTAGTCGTACTCCTTCACCATAAGTTTTTGGTTTCTTGCAGACTGTTTCCAACTGATGCTTCGAAAAGCCTCTCTTCCGGTATATTCCCGAAAACCAGCGGTAAGCATGGGGTCTTCCATCCAAAAACGCCTGACAGAAAGTTCTCCTACAAAGCCACCCAAGGCCCTGTGAATCTGCGGCTGTTCCGTTCTCTCCGGCAGTACCACCACTTCCTGACTGCTCTCCACCTGCATACTTCGAGTTGCAAGCCCCAGAAAGTCTCCTGCTTCCAAAACTGTGGAAAAGAGACGAAAGCTGCCACGCTTTTGAAAACACAGCGTTCTCGAAATTTCCGCCTTCTGCCAAGCAGCAAGATACAACTTGGTCTCCAAGAAAGCTTGTTGATACAAGCCTTCCCTCTCCTCTTTTCTTCCCTGACTCATCTGCCAAAGCTTGCAATCCTTGGGGAGTTGTTCCCTCACACAAAGGTAAGGCAGCATCCACTTTTTTCGGTTGGAGATGGTCACTCTCACCTCGACCTTTTCCTCCAGCTCCACCAAAGTCTGTTCGCTCTGTACTTGGTAGCTTAGACCATCCAATGCATGTTCCAACATGTAACGCTGTACCAGATAGGCCAACAGCAAAAAGCCCAACAGCCAGCCAATCATAGCCCCTCCTCCAAGGGAACCGGTATCTCCTCCGTCAACTTTTGAATGAAACGTTCTGCGGTTTCTGTGTCGGTTGCACCCTTTGCCAACATTCGGTGTGCAAGCACAAAAGGTGCCAGCTCCTTGATATCCTCCGGAATCACAAAATCCCTTCCCGCAATCGCTGCTGCCGCCTGTGCCGCATGATACAAAGCAATCGCCCCTCTCGTGGAAACTCCAGCTGCAAAACGTCCCTCTGTCCTTGTCTTCTCCACCAAATCCATCAGATAATTTAATACTTCCTGATGCACTCGAATCGTTTTCACATAAGCCTTCATCTCAGCAATCTCCTCCCGCCTCAGCACCGGTTGCAAAGAATGCAATTTCTCCTGACTGCTTTCTCCGGAGATGACTGCCATCTCTTGTTCTCTGCTCATATATCCCAAGGAAAGCCGCAGAAAGAAACGGTCCATCTGTGCCTCCGGCAGGGGAAACGTTCCATAAGACTCAATTGGATTCTGCGTTGCCATCACAAAAAAGGGTTCCTCCAAGCGATGCGTCTCCCCATCCACAGTAATCTGTCTCTCCTCCATCGCCTCCAAAAGACTGGATTGGGTTCTTGGTGTCGCACGGTTAATCTCATCCGCTAAGACCAGATTGGTGAACAAGGGACCCTTTTGAAAGACAAACTCCCCTGTCTTTTGGTTGTAAAAACGGATGCCAGTAATATCAGAAGGCAGCAAATCCGGCGTAAACTGAATGCGCTTGCACTCTTGTCCCACCGTTTTGGCAAAACACTTTAACAAAGTGGTCTTGCCTGTTCCCGGCAAATCCTCCAGCAGCACATGTCCAGAACACAAAAATGCAATGCAAACCAGCCGCAGTTCTCTCTCCTTCCCCACAATCACCTGTGAAGCATTCGCCATCACTTTTCGATAGCATTCCTGAAATTCTTCTTGCTGCATGATACGTTCTCTCCCCTTCTCCTAAATTTTCAAAATTTCTCTCGCTTTTTTGTACTTTTGGCGAAAATGCTCCCGCCTTTCTTCTGTGATATCCACACAGCCCTGCAGTCTGCTCTCATCCGAATTGTGGCAGACATCCGCCACCTTCACCCGATATGCCAAGGGATTTGTCATCAGTCTCTGCAGATACTCCCCATAGTCCGTTCCCTTTTTGTGCGTCAACAACTCCACTGCCTGCGTGATTTCCTTTGGAAACTCCTCCTCCAACCTCTGCAAAGTCAGTTCCGTGTCCTCCAGCACATCGTGCAAGAGAGCCACACAGACTTCCTGCTCATCTGTCATCTGTTCCGCAAGATGCAACGGATGAAATACATAGGGGACCCCTGATACATCATACTGCCCCTGATGTGCAGCATAGGCAAGTTTCAACGCTTTTCTGGTCAGTTCTGTGTAGACCATACCCATCCTCCTTCTCTTTGCAGCTTTTGCTTTTGTCTATTATTTCCTGTTTCGTATCCGTACACGAGTTACAATTTGTCTCTTTTTATTTTATGTAACCTTTTTCACTTGAAATCAGTAGTGGCTTCCGCTATAATGGGATTAGATAGATGGTATGCTACCAAACATATCATTTTTCAGAATCGGAGGTGATTCTATGTCAAACCCAGAAGCGAATGACTTTTTACTTCTTTTATCCGAAAAAGAAGGTAGCCGAAAGAAGGGCTTTCAAGAAGGAATGCAGCAGGGGATTCTCGAAGGAATTTATATCTTCATACAGGACAACATCGAAGAAGGAACTCCTCCTGAAAGAATTATAGAAAAACTGCAAAAACGCTTTTCTCTGTCAGAGGAGGAAGCCGTTGAATATCTTGCGGAGTGCTTTATCAACGACTAGGCAACCAAATTTTTCTGTCACTGCGGCAGTCTCTCAGAGAACATTCATATATGTCCATTGGGCCCGTTGCTTGCATAACCAAAAGAGCTGCTGCCGTATGCTTCCTGCAGCAGCCCTTCTTTTTTTATTTTCTTTATCTTCCTTCTTAATTTTCTTTCTTTTCTTCAAAATATGGGTAATACGATATCAATGCCTGTGTTCCCAAATCTCCCATTCCCCTCTTATCTAACTCTTGGTACATGGAAAGAACATACTTCAAGACTCCCAGACTTACCCCTGCCTCGTCTGCCTCCTCCGAAGCCAAAGACATATCCTTGATGAAATGCTTCAGGAAAAATCCCGGTTCCAAATCGTCTTTTAGAATGCGGGAAGCCACATTGGAAAGCTGAGCACTCCCTGCTGCACCGCTGGAGATGGAATCCATCATCACATTCACATCCAACCCAACTGCTTTTGCATAAGCCAATGCCTCACAGGCTCCAGAGATGGCTCCCGCAATCGCAATCTGGTTGCACATCTTGGTATGTTGACCATTGCCAGCTTTTCCCTCGTAGCAAATCTTGCTGCCCATGGCCTCAAACACAGCTCTACATGCCTCAAAATCTTCCTTCTCTCCACCCACTAAAATCGTGAGAGTTCCAGCTTTTGCCCCGCTGTCTCCTCCTGTGACCGGTGCATCCAGAGCCTTCATGCCTCTTTTCTTCGCTTCCTCATAGATTTTCACTGCAAGCTTTGGACTGGTTGTCGTCATATCAATCAGATAAGCCTCTGGAGAAGCGTTTTCCAAAATGCCATTCCCGCCAAAATAAACTTCCTCCACATCTTTCGGATAACCGACAATCGTAATCACGATATCCTGCTCCCGAACACAATCTTTAACGGATTCTCTCCACTCGGCTCCCTCATCTATCAGCTCCTGTGCTCTTTCCTTGGTTCTATTATAGACAGAAACCTGATATCCTTTCTTCATCAGATTTCTCACCATAGATTTTCCCATAATTCCTGTTCCAATAAATCCAATTTTTTTCATAAAATTTTTAAGCACAAACCACCATTGCCTTTAGGCAGTGGAAAGAGTGCTCTCTCCTTTCTTATTCTCCTTTGATTGCTCTTTGGGTTTTCCAAAACATATGTTCTATTTATAATTATAGCATATTCTTTCTGGATTGCAAGTATAAGTTTCTTAGAAGTTTTTTTGTTCTTTTCTCGTTTTATTCATAAAGAGGCTGCTTTGATGCGGAAGCATTCGGTAGCATCAGTGGCTTTTTTCCCCTAACATCTTTCATTTGTGAAAAATATATGCTATGATACCAAAGATTGCAGAAATTTAGAGAAATTTAGAAAAATTCAGAAAGGTAGAAAAAAATGAATTGGTTTGAAATCTTAAAAGCAATTCTTTTTGGAATTGTAGAAGGCATCACCGAATGGTTGCCCATTAGCAGCACAGGACATATGATTTTGCTCAACGAATTTGTCAAACTTGATGTATCGGACGATTTTTATTCCATGTTTCAGGTTGTCATTCAGTTAGGAGCGATTCTGGCAGTCGTACTTCTGTTTTGGAATAAAATTTT
Organism: bacterium; assembly: GCA_030524485.1. Lineage (GTDB taxonomy): Bacteria > Bacillota > Clostridia > Lachnospirales > Lachnospiraceae > CAJMNU01. The sequence continues at coordinate 20,417 of JAUNGR010000035.1, forward strand.
CCCCTTTGGAAAAAAGAACAATCCCCATCCCTGTGCCACGGATGGCCTTCTCTCCTACGTTAAAATGGATAAAATTATTTTATGGCTGAAAATCCTCGTTGCCTGTCTGCCAGCAGCTGTCGTTGGCATCCTTTTTGACGAATTGTTTGAGAGCCTATTTTATAATTATGTCTGCGTAGCTCTTGCTCTCATTGTGTTCGGTATCGCTTTTTTGGTTGTGGAGACCATCCACAAGGGAAAACCGGCTTCCATCAACACCTTAGAGGCATTGGACTGGAAAACCGCCTTCCTTATCGGCATGTTTCAGCTCATCGCAGCCATCTTTCCGGGAACCTCCCGCTCCGGTGCAACCATTGTCGGTGCATTGATGCTCGGTGTCTCCCGAACAGTCGCTGCTGAATTTACCTTCTACCTTGCCATTCCAGTCATGTTCGGAGCTAGTTTGCTGAAAATGGTAAAATTCGGTCTTGGCTTCAGCTCCTTTGAGGTTACCATCTTGCTGATTGCTATGCTGACCGCTTTTCTGGTCTCCGTTCTTGTGATTCGCTTCCTGATGGAATTTATCAAGAAACATGATTTCAAGATTTTTGGTTGGTACCGCATTATCCTCGGCTTGATGGTATTTGGATATTTCTATCTCACTACTATGGTTTAATCAAAGCTCCTTTTTCTAAAGTCCTTACCGCATCGCTCCTTCGTTGGCGAAACGGTAGGGACTTTTTCTACTGTTGCCATCCCTTTTTTCTTTCAAATTCCTCTTGACTTTTATCCGATTTCGGACTATACTGGCAAATAGTCCGAAATCGGACAAAAACGTTAAAGGGGGAATCTCTCTATGGAAGAAGAAAAAATTGCACAGCGGCTTTTTACTTACAATCTTATTTTTAAAGAGAACGATGATATCTATCACAATGCTGCCAAGAAATTGGGACTTTCTGACAGTGCTTTTTGGATTTTGTATACGTTAAGGGAAATGACATCTTCTCCCACTCAAAGTCAACTTTCCAATATGCAATTTTTTCCCAAACAAACCATCCACTCCGCCCTCAAAAAACTGGAATCGGAGGGTTATGTGGAGCTACTGTCTGGCTCCAACCACAAGAACAAACAGCTTCATTTGACCCAAAAAGGGGAAGAGCTGGTTTGCCAAACGATAGATTTGGTATTGCAAGCCGAGAAAAAAACTTGGGCGGCCTTTTGCGATGAGGAACAGGAAGCTTTTTTAAGATTGTTTCGGCAGTACACAGATGCACTCCATCAAAATATGAAGGCTCTGCTACCTCCTGAGTAGTCCCAGCCCTCATTCAATAACAAAGAAATAAACAGCATGATTCGCCGTAAGGTGAATTCCACTATGTATAAAAGTAATAAAGGAGTATAAATAATTTTTATGATTCAATTATCTGACCATTTTAATTACCCTAAACTGTTGCGTTTCGTTTTTCCTTCTATTATTATGATGGTATTTACCTCCATCTACGGCGTGGTAGATGGTCTCTTCGTTTCCAACTTCGTTGGAAAGACCCCTTTTGCAGCCATCAATCTGGTAATGCCCTTTCTCATGGTGCTTGGTGGCATCGGCTTTATGATTGGTACCGGAGGCAGTGCTTTCAGTGCCATGATGCTGGGGCTAGGGGAAAAGGAACGTGCCAATCGCTATTTCACCATGATGATCTTGTTCACGCTGCTCTGCGGCATCGTTCTCTCCGCGTTTGGCTTTGTCTGCATCCGTCCGATTTCCTATCTTCTCGGTGCGACAGAGACCATGGTGGAGGACTGTGTTCTTTACGGACGAATTATTTTGGTATTTAATACGGCTTTTATGCTACAAAATGTATTCCAAAGCTTTTTGATTGCCGCTCAAAAACCAAAACTTGGACTTTATGTCACCATCGCAGCTGGAGTCACCAATATGGTTTTGGATGCACTCTTTATTGCTGGCTTCCACTGGGGCATCGCAGGTGCTGCCATTGCGACTGGCATCAGTCAATGCGTCGGCGGTCTGCTTCCTCTCTTTTATTTTTCCAGAGACAATGACAGCCTGCTTCGCATGACCAAGACCAAACTGGAACTCTCGGTGCTGCTTCGTGCCTGTGCCAATGGTTCCTCCGAGTTGATGAGTAACATCTCAACCTCCTTGGTCAGTATCGTGTATAACTTTCAGCTTCTAAAACTTGCAGGCGAAAACGGTGTGGCAGCCTATGGAGTGCTCATGTACATCAACTTTATCTTTGTTGCTATTTTTGTCGGCTATGCCATCGGTTGTGCTCCCATTGTCAGTTACCTCTATGGAGCGGGAAACCGTCAACTACCCATCCCCTAAAGGGAATGGGCTTACAACTGCCCAGTAGTCCTAA
>JAUNGR010000036.1 GCA_030524485.1 bacterium
GTGAAATGGTTGCTGGTGGCGATTACTTCGTAATGGCTGACAAAGACGGTGTGTTTAATCTGGAAGAATTAAAGCAGTACATACCGGAAGGGTACACCTTCACTCTGACTGGTGAAGAGAGCGTTAAGACTCCTCAGATCGTGATTGAACTCACTAAGACTGGCGAAGAGCCTCAGCCGGAAGAACTCACCGAGCAAATCGCCCATGTACAGTTCGTATTTGAGGGTGAAATGGTTGCTGGTGGCGATTACTTCGTAATGGCTGACAAAGACGGTGTGTTTAATCTGGAAGAATTAAAGCAGTACGTACCGGAAGGGTACACCTTCACTCTGACTGGCGAAGAGAGCGTTAAGACTCCTCAGATTGTGATTGAACTCACTAAGACTGCCGAAGAGCCTCAGCCGGAAGAACTCACCGAGCAAATCGCTCATGTACAGTTCGTATTTGAGGGTGAAATGGTTGCTGGTGGCGATTACTTCGTAATGGCTGACAAAGACGGTGTGTTCAATCTGGAAGAATTAAAGCAGTACGTACCAGAAGGGTACACCTTCACTCTGACTGGTGAAGAGAGCGTTAAGACTCCTCAGATTGTGATTGAACTCACTAAGACTGCCGAAGAGCCTCAGCCGGAAGAACTCACCGAGCAAATCGCTCATGTACAGTTCGTATTTGAGGGTGAAATGGTTGCTGGTGGCGATTACTTCGTAATGGCTGACAAAGACGGTGTGTTCAATCTGGAAGAATTAAAGCAGTACGTACCAGAAGGGTACACCTTCACTCTGACTGGTGAAGAGAGCGTTAAGACTCCTCAGATTGTGATTGAACTCACTAAGACTGGCGAAGAGCCTCAGCCAGAAGAGAATGCAGAAGCTAAAATCAAAGTTCAGTTCGTGGATGAGGAAGGTAAGGTTCAGGGCGAAGTAACCATCGTTAAGACTGGTAAGGAAGGCGAGAATGCTACCTTCACCGCAGCAGACCTTGCGAATCAGCTTCCAGAAGGATTTGAACTTGTAGATACTGACTGGACTGCAACGGTAGCCTATGGTCAAGATGGCGGTAACGTTACTGTTACTGTAAAAGCAACCGAAGTTCCGACCCCAACTCCACAGCAGCTTACCTCCACAGTAACAATTCATTTTGTAGAGGCAGATCAGGTAAAGGCTTCTCAGGTAATCTCCAGAACTGGTAATGAGGGCGAGACCTTTGTCGTGACCAAGGCGGATGTAGATGCAACACTTGTACCGGACGGATATCAGATTCTGGAAGACGGATACTTCGCAGATACAGAGGTTGTTTATGGACAGAATGTAACCTTGGAGATTAAACTTGCTCTGAAGAACACAGATGGCGATGATTCAAAAGACGATAACAATAACTCCTCTAGCAATAATGGCTCCTCATCCTCAGGCCGCGGCGGCTCAAGCAGTGGCTCAAGTAGTATTGTAGGAAATGCTAGCAAAGTCCTCATCAACGGAAGTTGGCAGCTGAATGATACTGGCTGGTGGTATTCCTACAGCAACGGTACCTATGCAAAGAGCGGCTGGTATGTGCTTGAGTGGCAAAATCGTCTCGACTGGTACTTCTTTGACGACAATGGATATCTTGTATCTGGATGGTTCGACCAAAACGGAAACCGCTACTATCTGCATGATGTTCATGACGGCACATTTGGAAAAATGTACACCGGCTGGAACAAGATTAACAATCAGTGGTATTTCTTCAACGACAATACCACCGAGGGCGTTTACGGTGCACTCATTGCAGATGCAGTCGTTCCGGAAGGATTGAAATAAGAAACCGAACAGAACATATCCTAAAATAGGAAATATGAGATGAAATAGGGAACCCGCAGCGGGAACGAAGGCAAAAGCCTAGAACCTGCTGCGGGTTTTTGGCATGAAGCATTCCAAAAGAAATCATTTTAAACAGAACTATTTTAGCTCATCAATCACTTCTTGAAAGAAAAAGTTTATTGATTTTGAGTTTATCTCTTGACAAAAGACGTTTCACAATGAGAAAATAAAAGCAAAAAAACGCAAGGAGGGACTTATGAGGGAGCTTACAGTACAGCAATATTATCAATATTTGAATCCCGACAACACTGCAGAAGACAAGAGACGAATGAGTCATGAGTTTGTGATGGAGATGATTGGAAGCGACTCGAAAACCCTTCCTTCAAATCTTCAAACTCTGTCAGCTGAAGATTTGAAACAACAGCCACTGATTCAGTTTCTTGAGTCACTTCGCGTCAATGGAAAACGGATGTTTGAAACACCCACCACAGCTGAAAATTATTACGAGAGAGTGGAGAATGCGTTTGACCAGATAGCAGAGGGCGTAACAAAGCCAGAAGCTACCAAAGTTCCGTACATCCAGCAGCCAGACGGAACCTGTGAGGCCATTACCGCAGACATTTCCTCGCCGTTTGCAATTCCTAAAAAGCCTGCATGGTATAAGCGGATGTTTAGTGCCATTTTTCCCTCATGGAGAAGAGAGGTTAATGCCTATGATAGAGCAGTAAGGGCTGAACAAACCAGAATACAGCTTGATAAACAGACTGCAACACTCAGGGAGAGAGCAGAGAATAGAACGATTCAGGCTGCAACAGCAGAGACCTTCCATGTTTTATCAAAGGAAGCGTCACTGACAAAGGATATGTTTGGAATGACGCTAGATCAGACAAATGACCTCTATGTACATGCAAGAAATACAGAAGCACAACAACAAACTCCTACACGAGGTACTGCTCCGAATAATCCTGCTCCTCAGGCACAGAATCAACCTCATTCACAAAGTGCTACCCCGAATAATCCTGCTTCTCAGGCACAGAGTCAACCCCACTCACAAAGTGCTGCCCCGAATAATCCTGCTCCTCAGGCACAGAGTCAACCCCACTCACAAAGTGCTGCCCCGAATAATCCTGCTCCTCAGGTACAGAATCAAACTCCCCCTCCCGAAACAGCTCCAGCGGAAAATAAAAACACTAACACGAATGAAACGAGTGAAAAGAATCAAACAAATGAAGCAGATATAGATGAAAAGTATGGCTTTCTCAATGTAGGTAGAGCGGATGTGCCAGTCGGCTTTGTTCTTGGCATGATGATGGCAGAAGAAAGGATGAGCTTTGACGAAGCACTCAATGCAGATCCAGAAAAGAAACGCTTCTATGGAGAAAAATTTAATATGCTGAACGCACAATTTACCAGTCTTGACGAGGGCTTGCATAAATTCCAACGTCTTGAAGGAGAAAGCGATGACGCTTTTGCAGAGCGTTTTGCAAGCTTTAAACAGGAGCGAATGGATATCTATAAGAAGGAGATTGCTCCTGTGTTTGCCGGAGTTCTCGCAGCGTTTTCCTCCGAATCAATAAAGCCTGTTGACATCAATGACCCCAAATCCATCCGAGAGGTTGGTATCCGAAATCAGCTGCTTCAATCGATGGGACAAGGAATCCGCCAAATGTTTGATATGGGAATTGGAACCTTCAGAACGAACGATGCACTTCACCTAGAGTATGCAACCATCACAGCCTCTGTGATTCGTGAAGAGGGAGAGATCGCCAAAAAACAAGATGAGGCAACTCTTATACCGATAGAGAAAGCGGTACGAGCCTTTGTTAGCGGGCCAGAACAGGAAGAGCTTGGAAATCGTATTATGAAAAAAATAGAGAAAGATGGAACCCTTAGCAAGCTTCATTTGTCTCCTGAAGAAACCCAAAAGATGAAGCTTGATATGGGGGCATTGGGTCATAGCCTTCGCTCTATGGATCTGATTCTTCGTGCCAGCAAAATGACTTCTCTTGAATATCAAAATAAGAGCTATAATTCCATCATTGAGGGAGAGTTAATGAGCAAGACCGAGGAGAGCCAGTTTGGAATGTCAACCATGGAAAACAGTATCTCAACCATGATGGGGCAACGTGAATTGCCAAAAAATTTGCGTGAACTCAATTATCGGCCATTTTACGAAAATACAGCAGTACGCATAGCTGCTGATAATCTGGCACGCAGCAACTTTGATCTCAGCATGGATCAAAATTTGCTTCAGACAATCATTCCAGCAGTGAAAAACGGCGGTGTTCCACAAACTCTAAACAAAATAGAACAACCTGAACTGAAGCAATTGTTGACAGAAGCACAACAACGCAGTGCAGCCAACCATCGAAAAAAGCTTTCTTTTAAAGATTTGGGAGCTGAGAACACGGCACAGAAAGCTTCCAAACCCGAAAGAAACAGACAGAATACACAGGTGCTTCAAAAGCCACCAAAAACTCATAACGGTCCCAGCAAATAATACGATGCGTCATGTATTTGTAAGGACCCTAATCACACATTCAACTATGTTTTGATTGATGGGTTTTTGTGTCAGGACAAAGCAGCTATTCTGGAAGTATCGGCTCGGGCAAGTGAAAAAAGCGTTTGGAGACATTTTTTCAGTATCACTTAATTGCATAGCAGTATTCACACCGCCCGCCATATTTCCGATGCCAGTAAGGTACTTTCTGAAAACGGCAAGGTAGACCCTTTAAAGTTGAATGCTCTGATTTTTGACCAGTTCCAGTCAGGCTACTATGTGGCGACAGAAAAGGTTGGACAGGCATGGAATGCAGGTTTACTGCGGCTGGCCTAAGGCATGGAGTACTTTCCCACTGATTGAGGAAGTTTACGGAAAGCAGGAGGCATAGCACTGTAAGAGGTATAGGCAACATTCGGAATGTCGTTGCCTATACCTCTTTTTAGATCAGTATGCTCCCCCTGAAAAGCCGACAAGCTGACAAGCTATCATTTTCAGAGTGATTCTTTTTTGTAGCCGCACTTTGGACAGACACCATTTTCATCCAGAGTAATGCCGCAAAGCGGACAGCGTTCTAATTGATTTTTGGTTTCAAACTCAGCAGAAGCTGCATTAACACCACTGGTAAAAGTGAGCTTTGCTATATTAAGCTTGTCCTTAAGCAAATCATAAACAATCTTAATCATGCCTTCTACGGTCATAGTTTCCTTAGTGACAACTAAGCGGCAATCTGGGTATGCAGTGGCAAGCTCTGTCTGGAAAGCAGGCCCCTTCATCTCATTGTTCGGTGCACCGTCCTTAATCCCCTGTTTTTCGTATACATCAAGAATAGCTGGTAAAAGCGGATCATCCTCACGCAGAATGAGTGCATGGTCAAAATTTTTGAGCATGGCCCAAGCTGTTTTCTGAATCTCATTGCAAGGGAATACCATATTCACTCCATCATTGATGGAATCTTCCACCTCAATGGTTAAAATACCTGTATGCCCATGTAAGTATTGAGCCTCTCCTCTGAACCCATAGAATCTGTGTGCATATTGTAGATCTAGTTTTGTGATACTTCTCATATTAACACCCTCCAACATCTATATTTACGGGGTTGCGCGCCCGCATTCGCGTCAATTGAACGAGAGGGCCATGTCTCATTTTTGACAATCAGGGCAGATGCCTCGAAAAACTATGTCGTGGCCAGTAAAATGAAAGCCATGAGTATTCCTAATACTCTGTTCTAACCCAACGATGTACTCCATATCCACATCAAAAATCTGGCCGCACTTTTCACATTTTATATGATAATGCTCTTGGCAGAGATGTTCAAAGCGGTCAGCACCACCTGGCACTTCTATTTTACGGATTTGTCCCATCAGAGCCAACCGATTCAAGTTACGATATACCGTTCCCTTACTAATATGGGGATGTTTCTGAATAATCGCATCGTATATTTCATCTGCAGTTGCATGATATTGTAATCTATTGACAGTCTCTAAGACTAAAGTGCATTGAATCGTATTTCTCTTAATCATAAAATCAATTCCTTAATAACAATTCTTACTATTAAGTAGTATATACTATTTTCTTCTGTTTGTCAATCAAAATCCCAAAATACATTTTGGGCATATTTCAATTTATTGTTTTGAATTTTAACAGCATAAAAACAAAGCAGTCGCAGGCGTTGGCTCTGCGGCTGCTAACATCCTCCCTGGAAGCACCAGAGCGGAATCTCTTTCCTTTACTGAAACTCCTTCCCTACAGAGTTTCCATATATGTAAGTTGTAAAATTGTTTTTTATGCTGCTTTCTCCTCTTTCTGTTCCGGCAAAAACAGACTCAACAATAAGGAGACCACAAACACACCAGCCACTGCATTTCCGTTAAACACGTCGCCCACCGCACTCGGGAAGGCTGCAAAGAAATTACCAGAGGTCTGTGTCAGACCAACACCCACGCAGAATGCCAGCGACACAATAATCATCGTTCGGTCATTAAACTCGCATTCTTTCAGCATTTTGACACCCTCGTACATAATAGAGCCAAACATCATCACAGTACAGCCTCCCAGTACCGACTGGGGAAGTGAATTGAAGAATGCTCCCAACGGCGGGAATAAAGATGCCAGAATCATGATCAACGCTCCCATCAGGATCGTGAAACGATTGATGACACCTGTCATCGTAACAAGTCCTACATTCTGACTGAAAGAAGTCAGTGGCAAACAGCCAAAGCATCCGGAGATTGCACTGGAAAATCCGTCAACAGCCAGAGACCCCTGCAACTCCTCAATCTTTAGGTTCCGATCCAGAGTTCCTACACAAACTGCTGTTGTTGCACCTGTCGTCTCAGCAGCCGATACTAGGAAGACGATGGCTATGGTAAAGAATGCTCCAATATCAAACACTGGCTTGTGACTGGTGAAGAATATCAGTTTTGGAATGCTGAAATAGCCAATCTCACTGATGGTCTTTGTAATCCCTGAAAAATCAATCATCGGTGCAATTCCTGTTGCTGTGAAAATCGCAGAAATGAGGTAACCCACGATTAATCCCACTAGGATGTTCAAATTCTTGTATACACCCCTGAGCTTGTATCGGGACACCAAACATGCCACCAATGTCACTGCACCGACCAGCAGATGATACCATGCACCGAAGGTCTCTACATCAGTTCCGCCACCCCAAGAGTCCATGCCCACAGAGAGGAGTGAAAGTCCGATTGCAATGACCACGCAAGCCGATACGACTGGTGTCAGGAAACGCTTCCAGTACTTCGCACTCAGCCCCACCAATCCTTCAAAAACACCTCCCAAGATGACTGCACCGATCATTCCTTCGTAGCCCAACTCCGGATTGGTACAAATGATCAGCAGGCTTCCTAGGAAGGTAAAACTGACACCCATGACAATGGGTAGCTTAGAGCCAATCTTCCAGATTGGGTACAGCTGCAGGCAAGTACCGATTCCAGCTGCAAACATAGCACACTGTAGCAACTGCGTGATCTCCGCTCCTGTCAGTCCCTGATTGCTTCCTCTTACAACTGCCGCACCGCACACGATCAGTACTGGTGCCAGATTCGACACAAACATCGCCAAAACATGTTGCAGACCAAAGGGGATTGCCTCTTTGAGCGGTACTCGGCCGTTGAGCCTGTAAATATTTTCCCCACTCACAGGTGCTACCCGTTCTTCTTTGTTAATTGTTTTCATGAGATAACCCATTCCCTTCTTTTTTTGTATTCACAGTTTCTTGAAGTGTTCCTTTCCCTCCCTAGCTTCCTCTTACATCTTGATGTGCAGCATCTTGTCTACTCGGTAATGCTTGAACTTCTGATTTGTCCCCGTAGGCATGAAGTGTATCCCCCTTCCCTTCAACCAAGCTTATAGCAATACTGAAATCAGTATACCATAGATGAGAGAATGATAGGGCATGTTTTTCTGTTTTTTGCGTTTTTTCTACACATAGAAGAATTATACGGAAAAAGGTATCCGATACTTAGCAAAGCAGCGGATACCTTTTGGGAAATGATACGGCAACAAAGTTTATAATTAATTAGCCAGAACCTCCATTACCTTTAGGCGATGGGTACTTCACGAAGTTCCTCAAACACCTAACTTCCAATTTGCAGAAGCTGTCTGCAAATCAACCAATCTGCGGTATACTCCATTCTTCTTCATCAATTCCTCATGGGTTCCATTTTCGGCCACGACACCATCTGAGAGTACAACGATGTTATCAGCCGCTTCCACCGTCCTCATTCTATGGGCGATAATCAGAACCGTCTTTCCTTTTACCAGTCTGGAAAGTGCATTCTGAATTTCTGTTTCATTGTCTACATCAAGAGAGGCTGTGGCCTCGTCCAGAAGAATAACAGGAGCGTCCTTCAAAAGGGCACGGGCAACCGAAAGGCGCTGACACTCACCGCCAGACAGTGTCGAGCCATTTTCTCCGATTACCGTCTGATAGCCCTCCGGCAATTTTGAAATAAATCCATCGCACTGAGCCATTTTAGCGGCAGCAATCACTTCCTCATCCGTAGCATCTTTTTTGCCAACACGAATATTTTCCATGATGGTGTTGTTGAAAAGTACGACATCCTGAAAAACGATAGAAAAGTTTTTCATCAGCATGGTTGAATTGAGCGGAGCAATATCCATCCCACCCAAAAGGATTCTGCCTCCATCCAGCGGATAAAATTTTGCTGCCAGCTTTGCCACGGTACTTTTACCGCCGCCGGACGGACCAACCAGAGCTGTAACCTGCCCCTGTTTTGCGACGAAGGAAACATCCCGAAGTACTGCTTTATCTTTCTCATACGAAAAGCGAACATGGTCGAACGTGATATCATATCCGTTTGTATGGATCTCTCTTTCACCGGTTTCTTCCGGATATTCTTCGATTTCCTTCAGACGTTGCACCTGAAGCTGAACCGAAAACAGCTCTGCCATATTTGCCATTGCTCCGGAAAGAGGGTCATACAGGCGGGAGGCGGCAATCAAAAACAGGATATAAGAAAACAGGTTCGTATCGCCATGTACCACAAGACTGTTCCCTACCACAATCACCGTTGCCAAACCGAGCCGCAAAAACATTTGTCCACTGGTCAGTAAGCTCGCCGTTGTCATCTCAGAAGAAATCTGTGCCTTTTCCGCTGCATCCATTTTGGCATCCAATTTGCAAAGATAGTCCTCCTCCAGATTGCAGGCTTTGATATCCTGTACGGTTTCCAGACATTCCTGGATACCTTCTGCAAGTTCCAATCTGGCATTCATGTGCTTTTGTCCCAGTTTTTCCTGCCATTTTCGTGACAGGATTACGATTGCAAAGGAAATGGGAGCGACCCAAAGAAGAGCAAGCCCCATCTTCCAGTTGAATCGCAACAATCCAATACAGACCATCCCTGTGGAGAGAATGGCTCCATAAAATTGCGGAACTGTATGGGAAAACGCGTGTTCAAAGTTTGCACAATCCCCCATAATGGTGCTTGTCAAGTCAGAGAGGTCACGCTGGTGGAAAAAGGTCAGCGGAAGGGTACGCAATTTTTCCGCAAGACCGATACGCCGTCTTGCACTTTCTTCATAGGTTCCAAGATATGCTGCGGTGTACTGACAATAATGGAAGAGAAAAACAATCGCTAAAATTACAATCCCCATCAAAGTATAAATGGCAATGCTGTTCTCTGGATTACCCATTCCCAAAACAGGTGCCAGTAGTTGATTCAGAACGATTGCCAAAAGAATCACAGGAAACATAAGACTGATATTTGCCAATACAGAATAAACGATTCCTTTCAACAGGTCTTTTGCACCCTGCTCACTTAACGCATATTTCTTTTTCAGTGCTTTCCTCATGCTTTCCTTCCTCCTTTCCTTTGTCTGCCTGAATCACCATACAGCTATTCTCTTGAGGGCTTTTAACCTTCCATGCAACCGAAGTTTGATACTCCCTCCACATTGATGAATAGATACCATGTAAGGCTAGCAATTCTTTGTGTGTGCCTCTTTCTGCAATCTGTCCCTCCTGAAATACCAAAATAAGGTCAGCATCCTGTATCGTAGAAAGGCGGTGAGCAATCATCAGAACGGTTTTGTTTTGCGTCAGCCGCTCAAAGGCAAGTTGTATCTGATGTTCATTTTCGGCATCGGCAAATGCTGTGGCTTCGTCCAGAACAATGATGGGAGCATCTTTCAAGATAGCCCTTGCCAGTGCAACTCTCTGATTTTCTCCCCCTGAGAGATAGGTTCCACCTGTTCCAACAAGTGTATCAAGCCCATCGGGGAGCCGTTCCATAATGTCTTTACACTGTGCTTCATAGGCTGCCTTTCTCACATCTTCCCTAGTAGCGTCTGGGCGAGCCACCTTAATGTTATTCAGCAGGGTATCTTTGAAAAGGCGAGTATTCTGAAACACGAAGGAAACTCGTTTCATCAGTTCCTGTTTTTCCATATTTCGTACATCCACGCCGCCAATCGTAACCGCACCTGACTGAACATCATAAAACCTAGGGATGAGGCTTGCCGCTGTACTTTTGCCACTGCCGGAAGCTCCAACAAGTGCAACGGTTTTTCCAGCCGGAATTTCAAAGCTGATATGGTCTAAAGCTTTTTCTTTGGCACCTGGATAGGAAAAAGATACATCCGAAAACACAATCGAGGTATCATCAGGATGCATGGGATGCTTCGTTTCCTGTAAGGGCTGTTCCTTCAAAATTTCATCTAAGCGGCTGACTGCACTCTTTGCTGCCATAAGCTGCTCACTCGCAAACAGAATGCGGTTCATCATCGTTGCACAAATCGGGGTAAACAGGCTGTAAAATAAGAAATCCAGTACAATGTCTTCATAAGCTACCTGTCCACGGATTCCCGACAGAAGAAACATAGCGATAGGAATGAGCAAAACAAAGGTGCCATTCAGGGTCACTGTGAATCCAGTAAGAGGGATGCGGCACTTTAAAGCGTATCCCGAAGCAAATTTCTCATATTCTGTGATGGCTGCATGGAAATTTTTGAAGGAGTAAATGGTCTGCTGGAATACTTTTACAACAGGGATACCCCGAATATATTCCACAGCTTCTTTGTTCATGCTTTCTAATGCCGTCATGTACTTGCCCATAAACTGAGCATTCTCTCCTCCCATCATCTGCTTCAAAAAAATGACACTGATGCCCATAGGAATCAAACAGCAAATCCCCAGCCGCCAGTCAAAAAGGAAGATGAAAACAAGGACAGCAACCGGCATAACAAGGGCACCGGTCAAATCAGGAAGTTGATGAGCTAAGAAACCTTCTGTAAGTCCAGCATTATCGTCAATGATTTTCCGCAGTCGTCCACTGGCATTTTGATTGAAATACCCCATCGGCAATGTTACAATATGATGAATTGCCGTTTTTCGCATATTGGTGGCTGTGCGGAAGGCTGCCAAGTGGGTGCAGTTCAGGGCGATGAAATAAATAAAAATACTTGCCGCTGCAAAAATGACTGCCATCCACGCATAACGAGTGCTTTCTGTTGCAAGAGAGATATCCCCTGCGACAAAAGCTTGGATCAAATCGCGGATAACAAGCCATATACAAACAAAGGGCAGCATAGATAAAATGGTACTGATTCCAGAGAGAATACAGCCCAAAACGGTCAGGACATGATAATTTCCTGCATATCCGAACATTTTGGATAACTCCCTATCTTTTTGCTTCTCCATAGAAAAGGCTCCTTTCAAAAATATAGTATCTATCCAATCAGACACAAAACTCACTGGCACATAAGGCAGGAATAGAGTCGGGGCAGATTTCCCTGCAAGGGGAAGGTTTCTGTCCTCCCCGCATCCCTGAAGTGAAGGACACGGTTACATGTCATAGCGGCAAATTCATAATCATGGGTGATAATCAAAATCGTTTTTCCCTTTTGAGCCAGCGACTTCAAATGCTTTGATATTCTCACCATATTTTTAAAATCAAGACCACTGGTAGGTTCATCTAAAATCAAAACAGGTGTATCTATCCAATCCGATACAGCAAGCGTGAGCCTCTGTTTCTGACCACCAGAAAGGGTGGCTGGGTGTCGGTCTTTCCACGCAAGCAACCCACACTCCTTTAGCAATTCCTCTCTCTGCTCCTTGGTACTGCCCTTCCCATTTAAGAGCAGTTCTTCCTCCACGCTGTCTCCAAACAACTGACAATCCGTATTCTGCATCACAAAATAGGCAACGTTTTTTCTTTTGTTTCTGGGAACCTCTTTCCCGTGATATAAGATTTTTCCTTTTTTTCTTTCTGTATTCCACAGAGAATGTTTGATAAAGTGGTTTTTCCCACTCCGTTATGACCTACAATCGCAATCAAGTCGCCGACATAGGCCTGAAAAGAGATGCCATGAAAGACTGGGTGTTTGCGGTACGAAAAAGCCAATTTTTTTACATCCAATGCCACTTCCTTTGCCCCTTCTTCTGCGAAAGGAACATCTGTTGCAATACGCCGCAAATCCACCGCCCGTAAGCCCCTGTCCTGCCTTTTCCTTTCTGTCATAGAAAGCAGTTCACCAGACATCCATTCTTCCTTTATGCATCCGTTTTCCATGTAGAGGAAACGGTCTGCAAGCTTCGTCAGATAATAAAGCCTATGTTCCGCCACAACGATGGTATGGCCTTCTGCTTTTAATGCACTCATCAAATTTTTCAGTGCCTCAACGGAATACATATCCAAATTGGCTGACGGTTCATCAAACACATAAATTTCCGGATCCACTGCGTGGACGGAGGCCACCGCTATTTTCTGCTTTTCCCCGCTGGACATGGGATAAATTTCTTTTCCACGCAGCATATCTCCGTTAATGCGTTTGATTGCATTTGAAACACGTCCATCCAGTTCTTCATACGGAATGCCATAGTTTTCACATCCAAATGCAATTTCATCCTCCGTAATACTGGCGAAAAACTGGCTTCTGGGATCTTGAAAAATGGAACCGACTTTTTTTCCGATTTCATACAGGGGATATTCCGATATGCTGCGTCCCAGCAATATGAGGCACCCTTTTTGCGTCCCTCCATAAAATTGTTCCCCCAATCCGTTTAGCAAGCGTGTCAGAGTTGTCTTTCCGCAGCCGCTCCCACCGGTCAGCACAAGGAACTCCCCCTCTTTTATAGCAAGATCAATATGATGGATACTTTCCTTTTCCGCTCCTGCATATTGAAAAGAAACGTTTTCAAACTGGATAACGCATTGTCTTTTGTTATCATTTTCCATTATGTCACCGTCCTTTCCAGCACAAAATAGAGTGCGGTTACACAAACAGCAATCACGCACATCATCCAATCTCTTTTTTGAAACGCTATCTTCCTACGGCAGGTATGTTTCCCAGGATTGGATATTCCCCTGCTTTCCGCAGAGGCGGCAAGTTCTTCCGCCATTCTGGATGAGCGGAAAATAATAGGGGTAATCGTATATTCCATTGCCTCTAAAGGATGTTTCCATGACAGCAATTTCCGCAGCCTGAGAGCAGCAAACACATCGGAAAATTCGCTGCGTACCGTAGGGAAGAAGCGTAGCATAAAAGTCACAGGTAAGGCAATGCCATCAGGAGCGTGGATTTTCTTAAAAACAGCCACAACTTCTCCCGGCGGCATACCCATCACAGGCTGTGCCGCCATAACCATCATCAGGATACGAAGTACCATGAACAGGAACATATCTGGCATAAGAATGGTAATGCCCTGTCCGTCTGACAAAAACCGCAGTACGATAAAACCACCACAGATGAGCAGATATTGTATCGTTTGCCTGCCAAAGCCCTGAATCACCAAATACACACTTAAAACGCCCAAAAGCGTGTATATCAAAATATCGCTTGTGAGCACTGCCACAAGCGACATCGTGAGAACTATGACAAGCAATTTGGTTCGGAAATCAAATTTTATGTCCATAGTTTATTGAATCGCACCACTCTTTCTGAAATGTTTCACAATTAATTTGTTGCTGAGCATACAACCGAGGATGGCCAAGACAGCGGTGACAGCCAGGCTCAAAAGAACATACTTCGGATCTGTGTAATACTGAGTCTGGATCTGAATCTGCTGCTCACTGACACCAGTGGCGAGAAATGCGTCCTTAAAGAACCAAATTTCTGACATACCATGCGCAGCACGAACCAACGCCGTAATGACCCACGAAACAGATACTCGCCTAATGTCATGGTAAGCATCTTTTCCGCACATAGAAAGTTCTGCGATAATGCCGCCGCCCAAAAACCAAGGAATCATAAACGGTCCCATCATCAAACCGGCGATGATCGCCCACATAATATTGTAGATCAGCGCAGGACCATGCTTCCCAACTTTCATGCACATGTAAACATAAAACGGTGCAAGAATGAGTGCTGCACCAGCGGCATTGAAAATCATAGAGTAAAACAGAGAAGCACCGGTCAGCATGGAATAAGCCATAAACACAACAAACATGATGGCACAGAAAATACCTATGGTTGCCGCATCTTTGACAGAGAACTTTGTGGATACTGATTTTTCTTTTTCCATTTGGAAATCCTCCTTTGTCTTGCAGTAAGTTAGCTCACTCTAACTGTGTGAGCAAAAAACAGGGCACAAGTAAGTGCCCTTCTGCCTTTACCTGACAAAGAATATTTTAATATATCTCAGATTTCCTCGCCACTCCATACGGACCCGCTCCTATCCAAACGGACACTCTTTCTGAACTCGGTCGGCGAATGGCCAAACATTTCCTTGAAAGCAGAAGTAAATTTATTCGGATTTTCATACCCAATTTTATTTGCAATCTCAGTTACTGATAACTCTGTTTCCATCAGCAGCTTTTTAGCAACTTGAAGCCGATACGTACGGAGATAAGCATAAACAGACGTTCCATATACGCCCCGAAAACACTTTTTCAATGCTGTTGGAGAAATTTCAAATTTTTGCGACAGTTGCTCAATTGTATGATGCACCGTTAGATCTTCTGTAAGATACGATGCTACTGCCTTAATTAAGGCAACTTGATTTTGATTAAAATAATCTGTCTGTAAAACTTCCTCTGATGTATTGAGATCGCTTAAAAACAGAAGTAGCTCCAACATTTTAATCTTCATATATCCCGGTTTTCTCTGTTCTCGGACATGATAAAGTTCCGAAAAAATATGTTCAATCGATGGGTTGGCTCGCATAATGTAGCAGCGATTGCCTTCGCATATGTATTTTTGAATGTATCGAAGATCAATGTTCAGCAATTCCATGATTCTCTGTACCTCTGGCAACAACTCATCAAAATGAATGAGAATGGAAATGCCGTGGTAATGGTTCAGTGGAAAACACGAATTTGATTTTTTCTTCATTCCTGAACTGATGGACAAGTCACCTTCTGTCATATAGCAGCAACTATTTTCGCCAAAACTACACTCAAACCGTCCAATGGAACAATGGTTAATTTCTACCATATTTTTTGTGGTAGCCTGATTTTGGTTGCAATATCCCATGTGCATATCGTTGTAGTAAAGTTCAATGCCTGAAAAAACCTGATAAACGGTAATCCGTCCATCTCCTGTTTCATTTGATAATCGGAATCCTTTGCAGTCTGGGTGCAATACCTCTTCCTCTTCTTCTGGGGAGCCGTATAATCCCGTTCCCTCAAATTTTTCCGGCAATTTCGAGGGAGCTAAAATGTCAACTGCAGCAACCAGCACTTTTTTCTCATAGGGTAACACTTTCTACCCCTCCTTTCAGTTTGTTTTAGCTAACCCAAGGAAAGAAGTACAGCTTTGTATCACTATAGTCATAGATGGTGATACAAAGCTGCATCCAAATTAAACGATGGGGCGTTTACTTACTGTTACCTTATGCAGCATCTTTTCATACATGACAACCATAAGAACTAAGATGGCTAATAGATAGAATGGGAACAGCGATACGCCAATATGATTCGCAATAAGCCCAAATACTGGAGGCGTGAACTACCCATCGCCTAAAGGCAATGGGTTTTCTGGCTGACTAATTATAAAAGCCCAATAAATAATCAGTAGCAAAAACGGAAACATTTGATTGTCCTCCTCAAAATTTTCTTTAGTAAAATGATACTGCCAAACAGTTTTTCATGCAAGTATTATTATTTTTACCACTTCTGCCCTGCATGGTTGATGCGGCGGGTCTTAGCATACAAATCGTCTGCCCACTGCTGTCTTTTTAGACAGTCGTCATCTGTCTCCCCAAATTGGTGCCCAGTTTGACCAGCTGAAAAAAAACTGCACAAGCAGATGCGGTGGTCATTGGAGCCGAAATAGGTCTTTCCACATCCTCAGGATTTGTTTATACTAGAAATTGATTCAAATAGAAATTAGAGTTCACCATTAAAGTAAACAGAATAAGAAATGGAAATTTACGGAGGAAAAATGAAACATACAGAGAATAATTTTGATGTGCAACAAGTATTATCGGTTATAGAACGCTACAGCGTTGCCCTCGATCTGCTGGATGATTACGATCATCAGACTATGCAGTGCCCCAAAGGAAAGAAAGCCATCTATGTCCTTACCTATAAAGAATGCCGATTTGTGATCGACAGCATGAAATTCGCAGGTTCTTCCGCTCTGTTTGGAAATGAAAAGGATGACTCCTTTAAAGGAAGTATTGGGAACATTTATCAGAGCTTTGGGGGAAAGGACGTTTATCCGACTCTGGAAGAAAAGGCAGCAAACCTTTTATATTTTATTGTCAAGAATCACAGCTTTAGTGATGGGAACAAAAGAATTGCTGCAGCAATCTTCCTGTACTTTCTTGACAAGAATGGTGTGTTGTTTTGTGAAGGGGAAAAACGGATCGGTGACCATACGCTTGTTGCATTGACGATCCTGATTGCAGAATCGCGTCCGGAAGAAAAGGAAATGATGATCCGCATAATTATGAACTGTATTGCCTGAGAGAACATAGCTTGATCATTCGGAATTTAGAGGTATTAGCTTATGAGGTTCATCTTCGCTGGGGCTTGAAACACAGTGGTATGTCAGTGACACCCCAGCACAGTTGCAGCATCTGTTTTCCGAATTATATGCTGCCGCCCAGACGGAGCCAATTGGCTATTTTAACGAAATTTAGGCCATTGAACTGCTGTACCACGTTTCTTTTTCTGTTCCGATCGGCAGGCATCGGCCTCCGCCTTCTGTGGATTAACGCCTGCTGCGATAAGCTGTCTTGTAAAAAAGCAATGTTTTTCATAAATTTTATCAGCAATCTCCCAGCCTGCATCAGTCAGATGGAGAAAGTGCTCCTTGTCCATCGTAAGGAAGTCACCGTCTTTCAAAATATTGACTGCATGACACATACTGGGCTTTGACACCTCCATGTGCCGAGCGACATCTACGGAGCGTACCATGCCCATCTTCTTATGGAGAACAAGTATGGGTATGGCCTCCAGATAGTCCTCCCCGGACTCATGAAGTTTCATCTTTACCTCCCATCAAGCAGATATTTTTTGTTCTGCATTCCACATGGCAGCATATTTTCCACCTTTCTCAAGCAGTTCCTCGTGAATTCCTGCCTCAACAATTCTGCCATTGCTTACTACAAGGATTTGATCTGCATTTTTGACGATGGAAAGGGTATGTGCAATCATTACCACAGTCTTTTTCTTTTTCAACAGATTGGCGATAGCCTGCTTTACTGCCAATTCGTTCTCAATGTCAAGGGATGCTGTTGCTTCATCCAAAAGCAGGATTGGACTGTCCTTTAAGATCGCACGGGCAATCGAAATTCGCTGACGCTCACCGCCGGAAAGCAGGTTCCCGTTCTCTCCGGTCGGCGTATCGTATCCCTTTTCCATCTTGCGGATGAAGCCATCACAATTAGCTTCACGGCAGGCGGCCTCTATCTCCTCATTTGTAGCATTGGGGCGGGCGTGTCGGATATTCTCCCGGATGGTATCGTCAAAGAGAAATACATCCTGATCCACCATAGAGATCTGTTCCAGCACACGCTCGGCAGCTACATGGTTGATGGGCTTATCACCAATAGAGATTGTTCCAGCCGTTACTTCGTAATATTTTGCAATCAGGTTCAAAATCGTAGATTTTCCAGAACCAGAGTCCCCAACAATGGCCGTGAGCTTCTGATCGGGCACCGTAAAGGTGGCGTGTTTCAGCACAGGTTCTCCGGGTATATAAGAAAAGTCCACATTGTCAAAAGTGATTCTATGGGTGGCTGTTTGCAAAGGTTCCATACTGCCGGTTTCTTCGGGTTCATTAACTACTGCTTGAATTTTTTGTTTAGAAATCATCATATTTTTGTAGCCAAACAAATCAACCGAGATGGTCATGTATAATTTAGCAAGCAGCATGGGCATCATGGCGACCATCAAATAATCTACACCTGATACGATTCCTAAAATCCATGGTTTCGAGGTCACGAGCATAACAGCAGGAAGCGAAAGCCATGTTAACATGTTAAAAAAGAAAGATATAGGAATGCCAGTGGCCTCATATTTATAACTCACTTGGCTGTACTCCCTCAAAATATCTGTTGTCGTTCGATTTCTTGTTCCACTCATTCCGTAGGCTCTGAGCGTTTGGATACCATTTACATATTCTACAATGCTACTGACAGCTTCCTCACAAACACGATTGCGTGCATTTCCGTATTTTTTTACAATTCGGAAGGAAAGCCACATATTAGGAATAAACAGCAGGCTTATTGCAATTAAAATCAAACCGGCGGGCAAATAAAGAACACACACAAAATATATCAGCATTACAGACAGTGAAATGTTTTTCACAAGGTTCCCTGTTCTATGTGTCAATATCTGCTCATAATTGGAAACATCACTTGTCATTGTATTGACATACTGCCCAATCTGGCCTTGATGAAAGCACGATAATGGAATTCGTTTGAATTTGTCCCCTAAATAGAGCCGGATTTGCCTAGATACAGCTCCGCCTCCAATTTGTCCTTGCGTGTATCCAAATCCGTAGGCAATCAGACGAATGATAAAAAATCCAATGATTAAAAAAGTAAGGTTATTCAGACGTTCTATTGTGACAGTATTGTTTAGGAGCATGTTCAAAAGCAAATAAATTGCCATATAAACACAAGCTGAAAGAATTCCCTCCAACACCGTAAAGAACACCCCGATACCAAAGCGAACATTCTTTCTGAACGGATCATTTACTTTCATAAAAATTTTTAGCACGGAAACCCATTGCCTTTAGGCAGTGGGAGGAGTGCTATCTCCTTTCTTAATATTGCATACCTTTTAACGCTTTTGTATTATAAGAAAAGGTATGGCGACTGATATGGAAAATATCATCAGAAACCGACGGAAGGAATTAGGATTGTCACAAGAAGAATTGGCAAAGAAATGCGGAGTATCACGGCAGACAGTAAATGCAATTGAAAACAATAAATACGATCCCACATTATCTCTCGCTTTTAATCTTGCAAAAGAATTACAGCTTACAGTCGATGAATTATTCACACCATCATAAAATCCAAAACTGAATCCCCACCGCCCACCGGCGGCACCACCCCGCAGGAAATCAAAAACGGTTTCCTGCTTTTTCTTTGCCCGAATGCTGAGAGAAAGGAGGACACCGTAGACTGGAACAACCAAAGGAAGCTCATTAGGCTTGACCTGAACCGTGGACTGCGGGATGAAAATGGAGACATTTATGATATCGTAGCAGAGACTTTCCTAGTGGTTGGACTTGGTGAAGAAGATTTTTCGTCCCTGTCCCCGGAACTAATCCAGAAATACACGGAGCAGTTCAAGACACCGGAACGATTTATACAGTTCAACGGCAATATCGTTGTTCTCCCTATTCCTGCAGAGAAGCAAGATCTCGCTTTTCTGCCAGACCGTTTTGAAACCGGTGAGCACATCCAGACACCTAGGGACAGCTTTCAGGTGACAGCTATGAGCCTGGAGCAGATGGAGGCAGCCGGTTACGGCCTCCATCATATTTCCGATGGTGGGGAGCATCTTATCATATGGAAACTGCTATATTCTTTTGCTCGCATCATTCGAGAAACAATGCCTCATATTGTCTCCATGGAAAATGTTCCGGAGCTATCAGACGAAAATGTTTTTCATGATTTTGTAAACGCACTAATTGAACTCGGCTATAATGTTGATTGGCACGTGGTGTATTGTCCTGAATACGGTGTTCCTCAAAATAGGAAGAGACTAGTGTTGTTAGCTTCTCGATTAGGACAAATTGCTTTGATAACTCCCTTGTATAATCAAGATAATTATCCAACTGTGAGAGACGCAATAGGTAATCTTCCACCTATTGATGCTGGCGAGCAAAACGAGATTGATCCGCTTCACAGAGCATGCAGATTATCCGAAATCAACTTGCGTAGAATACGGAGTTCTGTACCAGGAGGCACTTGGAGAGATTGGGATGAATCGCTTCAATTGCCGTGCCATAAAAGAAAAAGTGGGAGAACATATCCTTCTGTTTATGGAAGAATGTGTTGGGATGAGCCATCACCGACTATCACAACGCAGTTCTACGGGTATGGAAATGGGAGGTTTGGACATCCAGAACAAGACAGGGCATTATCTTTGCGAGAGGGAGCGATTTTGCAATCATTCCCTCCTGATTACATTTTTACTGATGAAGATCATCCATCAAATAGACGTGATCTTGGCATCCACATTGGTAATGCAGTACCTGTAGAATTAGGTCGAGCAATTGGCATTAGCATTTTAAATCATTTACAGGAGGTTGGAACAAATGGCTAGGAAAAAAAAACAACCAATTTTCACATTGGAACAAAAGCAAGCCGCAGATGCTCAAATTAAGGAAAGCCAAAAGCAAATTGACTATGACACAAAAGATTTTACCATTGAACTTCTAATCTCAAAGTTTAATAAGGGTGATTTCTTTATTCCATCATATCAGCGAAGATTTGTTTGGAAGGAAAAGAATAAAAATCTTTTTTTGGAATCAATTTTTCTTGGGTTACCTATTCCGTTTATGTTTTTAGCGGATTGTTCGGATGGTAGGCAAGAGATTATTGATGGTGTGCAGAGGATGCAGACAATTGTGGAGTTTTATAATAATAAGCTTAGATTGTCTGGTATGGAAAAACTGACGGCGTTAAATGGATTTTCCTTTACGGATTTATCCGAGGCACAACAAAGAAAATTTCTCAATAAATCCTTAAGAATTATTGTGTTAGAAGAAGATACTCCCACAGCTTCGCGTCAAGACTTGTTCTATCGTATAAATACTACTGGAATAAAAGCAAATGATTCTGAAATAAGACGCGGTTCTTATCCGGGACCATTTACTACCTTTATCGAAAACTGCTCGAAAGATAAAACATTCGTGAAACTATCTCCTATGTCTGGAGATAGAGCGGATCGTTACGAACGATTTGAATTTGTTTTAAGATTTTTTGCTTATCTTAATGAATACGAGAAATTCAGTCATGATGTAAACGAGTTTTTAAATGATTATTTGATTAGAAATTTGGTTACTTTTGATCAAGAAAAATTTCAACTTGAATTTGACCGTATGGTTCAATTCGTTCAAAAAATATTTCCCTTGGGTTTCGCTAAAACCGAAAATGCCAAAGCTACCCCTCGTGTCAGATTTGAAGCCTTGGCTGTTGGTGTTGCACTAGCTTTACGTGAGAAACCTGATTTAAGTGTAACTAATATTGATTGGCTCAACTCTGATAAATTCAAAGAATATACTACTTCGGATGCAAGCAACAACGAAGGAAAACTCAAATTACGCGTTGAATATGTCAGAGATCAACTGCTTAAAGGTGAGTAAATGCAAAATACATTGGGAATATTTGAAGATAGAAAAGAAGAAATAAACTTCTATTATTCCATAATGATTGAAATTGAGTCTGCTCAAGGTCGTAATTGAGGTTTACCGCCTGCTCCTTTGGAACGTTCAATAGTGCATCCACATTCTGCTTAACGGTATCGTATTCTTGTGCTTCAGTTCTTGCGGCTTTGTACTCCGCAAGGAGCCG
This sequence comes from bacterium, assembly GCA_030524485.1. Lineage (GTDB taxonomy): Bacteria > Bacillota > Clostridia > Lachnospirales > Lachnospiraceae > CAJMNU01. The sequence goes on from JAUNGR010000036.1 coordinate 21,758, forward strand.
ATCCTTTTCTGCGGTGAGATTGGAAAATTCCGTTTTCATTCTTTCTGTTGTCGGTAGAGGCACAGCACCCAACCGCTTCAATTCTCTGGCGGCTGCTTGATGATACGGTTGAGTTCGGAAATACGCTCCTGTGTCTGTTCAAGCTGCTTTCTGCCGCAGCTTCCCGTTCCTAGTTTCCTGCTCTGCAAACTGGACAAACTTATCCTCCATCAGATAATCAAGGGAGACATCCCGTTCCCAATGCTGGTGCAAGCTCAGGATTTTATCAATCGCCGCATGGCGGATGACGATTTTACAGTAGGCATTGTGAGTGCACTGGATATACTCTTGATATTCTTCAATTGTCATGCAAATTCCTCCTCTCTATAGCGTGAGAGGGAGGTAGCACTTTTTGCTGTCGCTCTCTTGATTGTGTACCAGCAAAGACAGACCAGACTGTCAATGTCAGTGCATGAAATACACTGTTTATCTTAAACATTGACTGGCTTGATTGCCTTTGCTATTTGGCGTCAATTGTATGATTTTGGTTGCAATATT
>JAUNGR010000182.1 GCA_030524485.1 bacterium
TATCATTCTGTCGAACGGCGGATATTCGTCTCCAACAAACGGTTAAATCCCAACCATCCATTGTTATCCCAAGCATTTCTCAAGATTTCTGTCATCGTCTCTAACTTTGCATCCGCATTGTCCGCAAAATACAAAGCCATTGCCTCTATCAAAGCTGGTTTCTTGGGGGAACCATATTCCAGCTCCCCGTGATGTGCCAAAATGCAGTGCTTCAACTCCGAAGCCATTTTATCCGGAAAACCTGGAATCTCACGGATTCTGTCACTCACCATCTCTGTTCCAATGATAATGTGTCCCAGAAGCTGTCCGTCATCTGTATAATCGTTCTCTGGGAAGCGTGAAATCTCCTTCATCTTTCCAATATCATGAAACAAAGCTGCACAAATCAAAAGGTCACGATTGATAATCGGATAGTTCTTAGCAAAGTAATCACAGAGCTTGGCTACACCCAAAGTATGCTCCAGCAATCCACCTACAAAACCATGATGCACGGTTTTGGCTGCAGAATGGAACTGAAATGCTTCCGCAAATTCTTTGTCCTTCACAAAAAATGAGGAAGCCAGCTCCTTAAAATATGGATTTTTGATGGATTGAATCAACGCCAAAAGTTCCTGATACATCTTTTTGATATCTTTTGAAGACATTGGAAGATAATCGGCCTGCACATACTCTCCCGCATCTGCCTTGCGGATTCTGCGGACATTCAACTGTTTTGCACCCTGAAAAGCCACCACCTCCGCTTCCACATGTACATAATCCAAAGTATCAAAATTTCCCACTCCCGGAGAACTTAAGTCCCAGATTTTTGCATCCACCGTACCAGTTTTATCTCTCAATATCAAGGAACCGTACTCTTTCCCATTCTTAGTCAATGCAATCTGTTTTTGTTTGCAAAGATACACATCCGAAACACGCATTCCTTCCTGAAACATACTGATATATCTCATTTATCATACTCTCCTATTCTTAGTCATTTACTCTTAACCATTTACTCTTAGCCTTTTATTCCGAATCATTCTAGTCCGGATTCTTATTAACGACTTCCCAAAACCACAGTATACGAAAGCTCCCTGTATTCCTCACGGCTCTTACGTCTTACCTTCACGGTCACGCTTTGTTCGCTCTGCAATCCCTCCAGTTGGAGCTGCAATTCCTTCATGCTACGAACGCTTGCACCTTCGATTTCCACCAGAATATCCCCATTCTGAATGCCTGCCTGATAAGCTGGACTATTATTTTGACATTGTAACACATACACCCCTGCTGGAATACCATTTTCCTTCATTTCTTCTGAAATTTCCTGCCCATAAATCCCCAAATACGGCATGGGAATGCCATTGGTCAGTTTCTCTAGGGTCACTTTATAATCCGATATGCCATAGGCAACAGAAACACTTTCTTCCTCCATATCTGGAATGTCCGTCAAATCCGTAATCCAACCAACTAACTGCCCCTTGGTGTTCAGCAAAAATGTCCCCTTTTCTCCATCACAGTGCATATCGGTATACAACATCCTCACTGAGCCATCCGGCACACTCACATTTTTTTCTATATAAGATATGGAAGCAAATATACTGGAATGCACCTTTCCCACTGGACTTCCAACGGCAATCACGATGTCTCCCTGACTCACACTCCAGGAATTTCCCAGAGGAATCGGAGTGAGTCCAGACAGTTCCGCTCCCCCAGTCTCTAAAACATCCACGCAGACAATTGCTATCCCTGTCTGGGTATCGGTCTGTTTGACATAACCCTTCACAGTCAGAGTGCTGCTTAGGGATATCTCAAGGCTGTCCGCATTCTGCACAGCCTCCAGCGGTGCCATGAAAATCAGCTCGTCCTCCGTCTTCGCAATCAAAGCTCCGGCAAACTGTCCCTCTGTCTCAAATTGATTATCAAACCAATCAATATCTTGATTCACCGAACGAATTTTCACAATTCCCTTGTCCGCCTGCATGACCACCTGCCGCAGATTCATATACAATTCCTCAAGGTCATCCATCGTGAATGCATAAGTCTCCAGAGCTTCCTGAATCTCCTGCTCCAATCTCTCAGAAGTTTCCGCAGAACTCTCACTTTCCTCCACATCCTCTTCCGTCTGGATTTGCTCCATGGTTTCTGGAATGACTTCCGCCTCCATCTCATCGGTGGGAATGGTCACCTGAGCCGTCTCTCTTCGTGGATTTCTGCCTATCCTTTTTTCCATCCACGGCCGCAGATACACAAAAGTAGCTGTCATAATAGCTCCAAACAAAATAGCAGCCAGACAAAATACAAGCACTCTTGTCAACGTACTTCCTCGACTTCTTTGTCGGCCAATAATCTTTTCCTGCATAAATTCCTTTTTGTCTCTGTACTCGCCGTCTCTATCCCTATCTTCTCTCTCCCAGTACTCGCTCTCTCTATCCCTATACTCCCTATCTCTGCACTC
>JAUNGR010000037.1 GCA_030524485.1 bacterium
CGGACGCATTTTAGTAACCTCTCCTTATTGCTTCACCGGCGTAAATCCCAAATCATCCAAAATCTCCGCTGCCTTTGCAGCACACTTCTCACATCCATCAATCTGGACGGTCTTCGCAGCCAAATCCACGCTATGCTCCAGCTTCGCCTCATCCAGTGCTTTGTGAATTCTTGCCACACACTTGTCACACATCATGTCCTCACAATAAAATGTTGTCATCTCTTTTTTCCTCCTTATCGTTCCAATTTTTTTGCATCTCTCATCCCTTTCGGGCTTCTTTTACTTCATCAGCTTTTGTATGGTTTCACAGAGTTCCGTGAGAGACTCCTCCTTCCCCGCCTGAATGTCCTCCAGCACACAACTTTTGATATGATTGGACAGCAGCACTTTATTAAAGCTATTCAAAGCAGCCTGAATCGCCATCACCTGCGTCAGGATATCCACGCAATAACGCTCTTCCTCCACCATAGCTCTCACGCCTCTCACCTGTCCCTCAATGCGGTTGAGGCGATTCAAAAGTCCTCTCATCTCTTTGTTTTCCCTGTGCTTGTGGCGGCAGCAGCCACACTCTGCTTTGGCTGCTGTCTGCATCGTCTCTTCTCTCTGCTTCATCCTCATCCTCTTTTCTCACTCTTGCTTGTCTGTCGCCTAATCCAGCTTCAAAAAACGCAGCCGCAGGGCATTTGTGACCACACATACCGAACTCAGGGACATCGCAAAACCGCCAAGCATCGGACTCAAAAGCGGTCCTCCGAATAGATACAGCACTCCGGCTGCAACCGGAATTCCCAGCGAGTTATAGAAGAAAGCCCAGAACAGGTTCTGTTTGATGTTGCGGATGGTCGCTCTGCTTAAACGAATGGCACGGTACACGTCCTGCAAATCCGATTTCATCAGCACGATGTCCCCTGCATCCAGAGCAATATCGCTACCAGAACCGATGGCACAGCCCACATCTGCCTGCACCAAAGCCGGTGCGTCGTTGATGCCGTCTCCTACCATCATAACATGTTTTCCCTGCTTCTGCAATCGTTCTACTTCTGCTGCCTTGTCCTGCGGAAGCACCTCGGCAATCACAGACTCGATATGTGCCTGTTTTCCAATGTAGGCCGCTGTCTTTTTGTTGTCTCCCGTCAGCATATAAACCTCAATGCCCAAGGATTTTAATTTATCAATGGCTGCTACGCTGCTCGCTTTGATGGTATCGGCCACGCTGATGATGCCCAAAAGTCCACCTTCTGCCGCCACAAACATCGGTGTCTTTCCTTCTTCTGCCATCGTCTCCACATCCGCTGCCCAGTCCTCCCAAGAGATTTGCAGCCTGCGCATCATCTTTTGGTTGCCGATGGCAATCTCTTTGCCCTCCAGCACCGCCGTGATGCCCTCTCCTGTGATACTCTCAAAGTGGCTGGGCTTTGTTAGGCTAAGCTTTCGAGTCTTTGCCTCCTCCACGATTGCCGCTCCCAGCGGATGCTCCGACATCTGTTCACAGGAAGCTGCCAAAGCCAACAGTGCTTCCTGCTGCTCCTGTTTGTTTTCTGCCTCCCTCTGTCCATACACCAGCACATCCGTCACTTGGGGTTTTCCCTCCGTGATGGTTCCTGTCTTATCTAACACCACCGCATCTATCTTATGTGCCATCTCCAAAGCCTCTCCACTCTTAATGAGAATGCCATGGCTGGCTCCCACTCCGGTTCCCACCATGATAGCGGTCGGAGTCGCAAGTCCCAACGCACAAGGGCAAGCAATGACCAGCACTGCCACAAAAATGGCAAGCACAAAGGACAGGGGCTTTCCTCCTACAATAAGCCAGAGCAGAGCCGCCACAATCGCAATGCCGATGACGGTCGGAACAAAGTGGGCTGCCACTGTGTCCGCTAATTTAGCAATGGGAGCTTTCTTCCCCTGTGCATCCTCCATCATTTTAATGATTTTGGAGAGGGTGGTGTCCGAACCGACTCTGGTGGTCTGCATCACCATCGCACCATTGTAATTCATACTGCCGCCTATGAGGCTATCTCCCTTTTGCTTTTCCACAGGAATGCTCTCTCCAGTCAACATGGACTCGTCCACGCTGCTGCTGCCTTCCAGCACCATACCATCTAGGGGGATTCTACTGCCGGGTTTGATGAGTACCTTCTGTCCCACCCGAACCGAAGCGGAGGGCACTTCCCTCTCCCCTGTCTCATCCACCAAGATTGCCGTGTCCGGAGCCAGTTCCATCAGCTTGCGAATGGCCTCAGAAGTCTTACCCTTGCTGCGGCTCTCTAAATATTTTCCCAGCATAATCAAGGTCACCACAACCGCTGCGGACTCGTAATAAAGATTGTGAGCGTTCATCGGGTTTCCTACTATACCCAGAGTCATCACGAGGCTGTACAAAAAGGCACTGCCCGTTCCGATGGCCACCAGAGAATCCATGTTGGGATTTCCCCGAAACAGGGTCTTAAAACCAACCAGATAAAATCTTCTGCCTGCAATCAGCACCGGCACGGTGAGAATGAGCTGTGCGAGTGCAAAGGCCAGCGGGTGGCTGTTCATGTCCAAAAATTCCGGCACCGGCAGCTTCACCGGTATCATATGTCCCATCGACAGATATAAGAGGGGCAGGGCAAAGCAGGCCGCCACAATGAGGCGTTTCCTCGCCGTGTGCATGGACTCTTCTCTCTGCTCCAACTCCTCCATACTCTGCTGCTTCCTAGCCTCCGCCTCCGTGGCCTCTGGCTTTGCTCCAAAACCTGCCTTCTCTATCTTTCCGATAATCAGCTCTGGAGTCACCTTCGTCTCATCGTAGGTGATCTGCATCCGATTTGTGGTCAGATTCACATCGCTGCTCTCCACACCATCTAAACGTCTCGTCACCCTCTCCACCGCAGCGGAGCAGGCAGCACAAGACATTCCTTCAATGCAATATACTTCTGTCTTCATGGCTTCCTCCCATCTCCTGTTCTTGGCACATCGTGTGCGTCAGAGCGTTTTTATTGCAAAAATACCACCAAGGGGTATTTCCTTACATCCGGAATTATACCCCCTAGTGGTATTCTTGTCAAGCTTCATTTTTAAGGATGCACCGTTCCTTGTAAAGCGAGTCCTCCTCTCTACCGCAAAAAGGCATAGAAAAAGCGAATCAGCACTGGCACCACGGCAGAGCAAAGCACTCCGTTAAAAACTGCCATCAGCACCACTTCCTCGCTGGTATACTTCATCAGAAGAGGCAGGGTGGTATCTTCGCTGGTGGCAGCCGCCGGAGCAATCGCCGTATAGTGATTGAAGTGCTTTGCCACAAAGGGAATGCTCAAGAAAGAAAAAATTTCCCGCAACAAATTGCTCAAAAAAGCCAAAGTTCCCACCTTAGCTCCCGCAAGATTCGTGAGCAGCACCCCTGAAAGGCTGTACCACCCCAGTCCGCAAGCCACCGGAACCCCCTCATAGAAGGGAAGTCCACTGATGAGTGAGGCCAGAAAACCTGCCGCTATCGTGGCTACGACAATGCCAAAGGGAATCACCAAAATCTTAAAATGATATTCCCTCAGCCTGCGAAATACCTGCTTATTTAAGCCAACACTGATGCCCACAGCAAACATCAAAAGATACAGGGTTGCATCTGCCAAAAGGGCAAACACTTCCGTCATCTGAGGGCTAAAAAGCAACTGTCCACACAAAATTCCACACAATAAACTGATGATTGCGACCAGTACCATTCCTACTCCTCCCCCCTCTTCATAAATTTTCTGGTCAGCACATAGACCAGTGCCACGGACAAGCCAATGGGCAGCAGCGAGAAAATCAAGCTGTCTATCCCAAGTTCTGCCAACTCCTCCCAAAAGTTTGGCCGGCTGCCCAAAGCCACTCCCATACAAAAAATCAACACTGCGGTGCATACAAGCTGAAGTCCGGCATTTGCCCGACTCCAACGAATGGGAAAGCAGAGGTAACCCACAACAATACCCACTGCCATAATTGCTAAAATTAACATAGTTTCTCAGTCCTTACCGTTTCATAGTGGTGATTCGCCTTCGGCGAATGCTGTCCGTTTATCATATAAGTATGCCGCATCAGCCCAACATGTCAAAGAGAGATAACTGATTTGACTCTGGCAATCCCTTCAAAATCTGCAGGTCTGCCAGCAAATCACAGTTGGTCTTGCTGACCTTGGTGCGGTTTCTGAAATCTTCCTTGGACAGGAAGGGACCGTCCTTCACCGCATCCACGATGCCATCCGCTGCCTTCTCTCCCAATCCATCAATGCTGCTTAGGGAGGGCATCAGCTTTCCATCTATGATTTGAAAATATCTTGCCTTTGCCTGAAACAAGTCGATGGGCATGAATTCAAAGCCTCTGGCATACATCTCCTGCACGATTCGCATATCCCTCAAGGTATCCTGTTCCTTCTTGGAGAGCGTATCGCTCCTTTTCCTGTAATCTGCGATGTGTCTTTCTAGCTTCTCCCGCCCCAGACACATCAGTTCATAAGAGAACCCACTCGCACGGATACTGAAAAAAGCGGCATAATACGCAAGAGGATAAAATACCTTGCAGTAAGCGATACGCCAAGCCATCATAACATAGGCGGCCGCATGAGCTTTGGGGAACATGTACTTGATTTTCTTACAGGACTCAATGTACCAGTCCGGCACTTCCTTCTCCTTCATCGCCGCAATCCACTCGTCCTTCAGTCCCTTGCCCTTTCGCACCGACTCCATGATGGTGAAGGAAAGACCTTCCTCCACTCCCTTGTTAATCAGATACACCATGATATCGTCACGACAGCAGATGGCCGTTTGAATCGTCGCCTGCCCGCTCAAAATCAAGTCTTTGGCATTTCCCAGCCACACGTCCGTTCCATGTGACAGTCCAGAGATCCTCACTAAGTCAGAGAAATATTTCGGCTTGGCATCAATAAGCATCTGCATGGCAAAGTCGGTTCCAAACTCTGGAATACCAAGTGCTCCAACCTGACAGCCTCCGATGTCCTCCGGCGTAATGCCAAGAGCCTTGGTACTTTGAAACAAGGACATCACCTCCGGACAATCTAGGGGAATGTCCTTTACAGGGTCCAGACCGGTCAAATCCTGTAGCATACGAATCATGGTCGGATCGTCGTGCCCGAGAATATCCAACTTTAACAAGTTGTGGTCAATGGAGTGATAATCAAAGTGCGTCGTCACGGTCATGGTGGTCATATCGTTTGCCGGTCTCTGTACTGGTGTGAAGGAATAAATCATCTCTCCGATGGGCAGCACCACAATGCCTCCCGGATGCTGTCCGGTGGTTCTGCGAATGCCGACGCAGCCCTGCACAATGCGGTTGATTTCGCTGTTGCGCTTTCTCACCCCATGTTCCTCATAGTAGTTTTTCACATAGCCGTAGGCGGTCTTATCCGCTAAGGTACCTATGGTTCCAGCACGGAAGGTCTGTCCCTTTCCAAAAATCACCTCCGTATAGTCATGGGCATGGCTCTGGTACTCTCCAGAGAAATTCAAGTCAATATCTGGCTCCTTATCTCCCTTGAAGCCCAAGAAGGTCTCGAAAGGAATGTCATGCCCATCCTTTTTGAGGAGTTCCCCGCAGACCGGACAGTGCTTATCTGGCATATCACAGCCAGACATTCCGCTGAATTGCTTCACTTCCTCGGAGTCAAAGTCATAATAATGGCATTTAGGGCAATAATAGTGCGGACTTAGGGAGTTCACCTCCGTGATTCCCGCCATATTTGCCACAAAGGAGGAGCCAACCGAACCTCTCGACCCCACCAGATAACCGTCCTCCACCGACTTCCAAACCAACTTCTGTGCAATGATGTACATCACGGCAAAGCCGTTGCTTATGATGGAATTCAGCTCTTTCTCCAAACGGTCCACCACTATCTGCGGCAGCACCTCCCCATACTGTTTGTGTGCCGAGCGATAACAAATCTCTCGAAGCGTCTCATCGGATTTTTCGATGATGGGCGGGCACTTATCTGGCCTCACCGGTGCGATGGGTTCGCACATATCGGCAATCATGCGGGTGTTTTTCACCACCACCTCATAGGCCTTTTCCTCCCCAAGATAAGCAAACTCCTTTAGCATCTCCTCCGTCGTTCTCAAGTACAGAGGGGCCTGCTCATCCGCATCCTTAAAGCTCTGCCCCGCCATAATGATTCTTCGGTAAATCTCATCCTGCGGGTCCAAAAAATGCACATCGCAGGTGGCACAAACCGGTTTATCAAATTTCTCCCCCAGCTCCACAATTTTTCGATTCAAATTTTTCAGGTCTTCCTCGCTGTTGACGGGACTCTTTTCGTCACGCAGCATAAAACGGTTGTTTCCCAGAGGCTGAATCTCCAGATAATCGTAGAAATTCACCAAACGAGCCACTTCCTCCTCCGTGCTGCCCCGAAGCAAAGCCTGATACAACTCCCCCGCCTCACAGGCAGAAGCGACAATTAAGCCCTCCCGATACTGGTTTAAGACGCTTTTGGGAATTCTCGGTCTTCTGGCAAAATAGTTGATGTGAGACCAAGAAACCAGACGGTACAGATTCACCCGCCCCAAGTCGTTCTTTGCCAAAAGAATCACATGATAGGTCGGCATCTTTTTGATTGCCTCCTCCGACATCTCGCTCAGTCCGTTCAGTCCCTGCAAGTCCTCTATGCCTCTATCCCGAAGCATCTTGACAAAAGCGGCAAAAATCTCTGCCGTTGCTCCGGCATCGTCCACCGCACGGTGATGGTTCTCCAAGGAGATATCCAAAGCCTTTGCCACCGTGTCCAATTTGTAACGGCCAAGGTTGGGCAGCAACACACGAGCCATCGCTACCGTATCCAACACCGTGGGGGCAAAGGGCAGTTCCAGCTGTCTGGCGTTGTGCGTGATGAAACTCATATCAAAAGAAGCATTGTGTGCCACCATAACGGCATCCTGACAAAAATCCAAAAATTTAGGTAGCACTCCTTCTATCGGCTCCTGATCCAACACCATCTCATCGTTGATTCCCGTCAATTTTTCTATCTCAAAGGGAATCGGTTGCTGGGGATTCACAAAGCTGCTGAATCGCTCCGTAATCACCCCGTCCACCACCTTCACAGCACCAATCTCTATGATTTTGTCCTGCGTTGCTGAAAAACCGGTGGTCTCAATGTCAAACACCACATAGACATCCGCAAAGCTTTGTCCCTTGAGATTCAGCACCAACTCCTTCATATCATCCACCAGATAGCCTTCCAGCCCGTAAAGGATTTTAAAGGTATCCCCCTTATCCAGTGCATGACTGGCATCCGGAAAGGCCTGCACACAGCCATGATCCGTCACCGCTATCGCAGGCATCCCCCACTTTTTGGCACGCTTTACAATGTCCTTCACGTCCGAAACGCCATCCATATCACTCATCTTTGTGTGACAGTGTAGCTCCACCCTCTTTTCTATGCTTCTATCTTCTCTCTTTTCGGTGAAATCCTCGCACTTCTTAATTCCCACAACCGATGCCAAGGTCAACTCGTGGTCGAACTTATCCACCGTGGTGACTCCCTTTAGGCGTACAAAATTATTCAACACCACGGCTTTCTCCAAGTCCTCCAGCATCTCCTCCTTGGCAAAAATCTTGACGCTGACGGTGTCAGTGAAATCTGTGATGTCAAAGATGAGAATGCTTCTTCCGCTCCGAAGCAGGCGGATATCCTTAGCAATAATCTTGCCTCTCACCGTCACTTCTCCCATTTCCTCATCAATCTTTTCAATCTCTATGAAATCGTCCTCAAAATCCCGCCCATAAAGCACATCGGGATTGTCCGACTTTTTCTGATAGGTGGTTTTTTTTAAGTCCTTGGTATATTCGGGCTTTCTTTCCTTTGTTGCTTTTTCCTTTGTTGCCTTCTCCTTTGCCACCCTATCTTTGACTCCTTCTGTCGCAGCCTTTTCCTTTGCAGCTGCTTGCAGGTGACTTTCAGGCTGCACTCCTCTCTGCTCCAAGGAAGCTCCCGCTTGCCCAATCCTTCCTTCCTCAAAGGGTGCCTCATAGGGGGAGGCTGCGGGTGTTAAAGCAGACTCTGCTCCCCCTTCTTCCTCCCCTGCTGTCATTCCAGCCTTCTGCATCACAGCCAATACCTCTCGCTGCTCCAGAATCTCATTTTCCTTGCGAAAACGACTCTCTCCCGCCTCCCGATAACGGCAGATAACATCCACCGACATCCGACATCTCTCATTCAGGATTTTTTCCAAAATTCGCACCAACTCACCAGCTTTCTCTCTGGATAAGAGCGTGTCCTCCAACTCCAAAAAGAGCGTATGTTTCTGTTCAAAGCGAAATTCGGCCTTACGAAAGAGATTATAGAGCAGAATGCTGTAATTTCTCAGCTCCAGTGCGATACTGTCCTTATACAGCCGCAGCAACTTTTCTGGCGTGTACTGCTCTGAGAGGCGAAAACTCTCCTGAATCCGAATCACCAACCTTTTATCGGCAAAAAGCTGCTCCTTGATGCCCTGCTCCAGCATATAAATGTTTTTTTTATGAATCAACCTTGGACAGGTGATATAGATACGAATAGAGCTTCTGTCGCTGGTGGAGGTCACCTTCTCCACTTCCACCAGCTCTAAAAGCTCCTTCATATCGCCTGTCACCTGCAAAGTCGGAAATACTTCCAAAAATGCCTTTGACATAATGTTATCCTCTCTTCTGTCCCTCTGCTCGAATCTGCAAAAGCTCCTCTCTCAAGGCCTGCAAAAGCTCTGCCTCCGGCATCCTTTTGACCACTTCACCCTTGCGAATCAAAAGACCAGTGCCGACTCCTCCAGCAATGCCAAGGTCGGCCTCCCTCGCTTCCCCAGGACCGTTGACCACACAGCCCATCACAGCCACCTTAAGCTCCAGATCGTCAAACTCCGTCACCATCGTTTCCACTTGGTTGGCCAGACCAATCAAATCAATCTGTGTTCTTCCGCAAGTCGGACAGGAAACCACCTCAATGCCTCCCCTGCGAAGCCCCAAAGTCTTTAAAATCTGCTTTGCCGCCTTGACTTCCTCAACGGGGTCTCCTGTCAGGGAAACTCGGATGGTATCCCCGATTCCCTCATATAAGATAATTCCCAATCCCACCGAAGACTTAATGGTTCCAGAAAATAAAGTTCCTGCCTCCGTGATGCCCACATGCAGAGGGTAGTTCGTTCTCTCTGCCATCAACTCGTGAGCACGAATGCACATAAGCACATCTGAGGACTTGATGCTAATGACTAGATTGTCATAGCCCATAGCCTCGATGCGTGCTGCCTGCCGCAGTGCACTCTCCACCAGAGCTTCCGCCGTCACACAGCCATATTTTTCCAGCAATTCCTTCTCCAAAGAACCGCTGTTGACTCCCACGCGAATCGGAATCTCTCTGGCCTTTGCCGTCTCCACCACGGCACGCACCCTCTCCTCACTGCCAATATTGCCCGGATTGATGCGGATTTTATCCGCTCCGTTCTCCATCGCTGCGATTGCCAGACGGTAATCAAAGTGAATGTCCGCCACCAGCGGAATGTGTATCTGCTCTTTTATTTTAGAAAGGGCGTGGGCTGCCTCCATCGTCGGCACAGCCACACGGATGATTTCGCAACCAGCTGCCTCCAACTGCAAAATCTGAGCCACCGTTGCTGCCACATCCTCCGTCTTTGTGTTGCACATGGACTGAATCCGCACCTTATGACCGCCGCCAAGGATGCAATTCCCCACTCGCACTTCCTTTGTTGTATCTCGAAACATCTCTCTTCCCTCCACTCTATGCTTTCCAAACACTACGACTTCTACCTTCCTACACTCCTATCCGAACTGGATTCACTCAAAAGATATTTCGGATATCATTGAAGACCAAAACGACCATCAACAGCATCAAAAAGGCAAAACCAGCAAAGTGTACCATTCCTTCCTTGTCGGGCGGCAGTGGTTTTCCCCTCAGCAGCTCAATCAGCAAAAAGAGCAGCCTTCCTCCATCCAAAGCCGGTATCGGCAGCAGATTCATCACACCGAGGTTGGCACTCAAAAGCACACTGATGTTGGCAAGATTGAGAAGCAGAATCTCCCATCCATAACTTCTCGTCTCCTTCACCGTCTCCCCTATGATGCTTACCACCCGCACCGGTCCGCCGATGTCCTCGCTCTTCACCTGTCCTTTTAGCATGTAAGAGAGGCTCTGCAACACGTTGTTGATGCAGTAGCGTACCTCATAGACTCCGTACTCCATCACCTCGAACAGATTTTGCGTGGGAACGTATTGTCCGCTCACCACAATGCCGATACGGTAACTGCCGGTCTCCTCCGAGTACTTCGGAGTCAGATGTGCCGTGCGGGCCTCATCGCCTCTCTTGTACACCACATCCATTTCCTCCTGCGGGTGAAAATACAGGTACATACTGACCTCCCGATACAGCTTTATGGAGTGTCCATTTATCTGAGTAATCACATCGCCTTCCTGCATTCCCTGCTCGTAGGCGGAGTAGCCCTCTGTCGTTCCGCTAATCCTAGGCAGGTCATAACCAACATTTGCGACAATCACCATCGCAAGAAACCAAGCCAGAATAAAATTAAAAATGGGACCGGCCGCTACCACAGAAATCCTTGCCCAGACGGACTTATTGGAAAAGGCCTTGGGGTTGTTGGCCATGTCCTCCCCGCCATCCTCCCCCACCATCATGCAAAAGCCACCGATGGGAAGGAGACGAATCGAGTACAGAGTCTCTCCCTTTTGAATGGAGAGAAGCTTCGGTCCCATGCCGATGGCAAACTCCACTACACCAATGCCATTCCACTTTGCAAACAAAAAATGTCCAAATTCATGGAACATGACCAAAATACCAAATACCAAAATTGCTGCTACTATATTAAGCAAACTTCCACCTGCTTTCTAAGCATTCATAGGTTTCCCTTTCTGTCTCCAAGATTTGAGCCACGCTCGGAGCCTCCACCTTCTTATGCCGTGCCATGGCAAAGGCTATCATCTCTGGAATCTGCAGATAGGAAATCTTGCGGTTTAAAAACTTTGCCACCGCATACTCGTTGGCTGCATTGAAGACCGTAGGAAGACTTCCGCCTTCCTTTCCTGCCTGATAGGCCATCGCAAGACCTGAAAAGTTCTCAAAATCCGGTGCCTCAAAGCTGATGCTTTTTAAGGCTGCAAAATCCAAGCGCTCACCGCCCAGATACCTTCGCTCCGGATAATACAGAGCATACTGAATCGGCAGCTTCATATCCGGTGTGCCAAGTTGAGCCATCACCGCACCATCCACAAACTGTACCATGGAGTGAATCACACTCTGCGGCTGCACCACCACCTCAATCTGCTCCATCTCCACACCAAAGAGCCACTTTGCTTCCATCACCTCCAGCCCTTTGTTGACCATCGTGGAACTGTCAATGGTAATTTTTCTGCCCATTGCCCAGTTTGGGTGCTTTAGGGCATCTTCCAAGGTCACATTCGCCATCTGCTGGCGGGTACGCCCCCGAAAAGGTCCGCCCGATGCGGTCAAGAGAATCTTATCCACCTGTCTACCATTTTCCCCATTTAGGCATTGAAAAATCGCACTGTGCTCACTGTCCACCGGAAGAATCCTCACGCCTTTTTGCTTGGCAAGAGGCATAATCAAATGTCCGGCCGTCACCAAGGTCTCCTTATTTGCCAGTGCAATGTCCTTTCCGGCTTCCATCGCTGCGAGCGTCGGGCGAATGCCTATCATGCCAACCACAGCCGTTACGACGATCTCAGCCTCCGGCTCCGTCGCCACCTCAAGCAAGCCCTCCATACCGGACACAATGTGCAGCTTGCAATCTCTCACACGGCTTCTCAACTCCTTCGCAGCCGCCTCCTCCCAGACACAAACCAGTTTGGGATGAAATTTGCGAATCTGCTCTTCCAAACGTTCGATGTTGCTCCCCGCTGCCAGTGCAGTGACTGCAATATCTTGGTTTGCCTCCACCACCTGCAGCGTCTGCGTTCCTATGGAGCCAGTGGAACCTAAAATCGCTATCTTCTTCATGCTTTTCTCCCTTCTCTTCCTGCCATTCCAGAAATCCAGAAATTTGTAAGCTATCTCAGTGCAAAAACAGCAAAGCAAAGTAGATGGCCGGTGCGGTAAATAACATACTGTCAAAGCGATCCAGAATGCCTCCGTGTCCCGGTATCAGCTTTCCATAGTCTTTGATGTTGTGATTTCTCTTGATCGCCGAAGCCGCTAAATCTCCAATTTGGGAAATCACCGCCGCAATGCCACAGGCTGTGCCGCAGGCGAAGAGCGGATTGGTAAATTCCGTCATTTGACTGCCAAACACTGCCGCATAAAGCAGTCCCAACAAAATGGCTCCCAGCGTGCCTCCCACCGCTCCTTCTATGGATTTTTTCGGGCTTAAAACCGGAGCCAGCTTATGCTTTCCGAGTAGCATTCCCGTACAGTAAGCACAGGTATCACAGCCCCAAGAACTCAGGAATACCAGCCAAACCAGATAGGCTCCGTCCTCCATTCCCCTCACCTGATATAGGTAGGAGAACAACACCGCCACATAAAAGAAGCCGAAAAAGGCCACCGTAATCTGTTCGGTCTTGTACTTGGGAAAGGTAAGGACATAAATGGCCAGCAACAGCATCAACACGCCAACCTCCAACAGCATCTCATAGGCCTCTCCATGAAATCCAAGCATCCCATAGTACAGCAAAACCGCAAAGTAACCCACCATTCCCACAAGTTCCTTCTCGATTTTCATCACACGGTACAGCTCAAACAGACCGATAAGAGAAATTATGCCCGAAACCAAAAGAAGAATTCCGCCCCCTTGCATCACGAAGACCAAAGCAAGCAGTACAAGCACAATTCCGCTGACTAATCTTTTTGCAAACATCTGCTTTCCTCCCTTTTTGTTGTTCGGGCCACTTATTTTACTCCCCCAAATCGCCGCTCTCTCTTATTGTACGCTTCTATGGCTTTTACCAATTCCTCTTTGTTAAAATCCGGCCAGTAACAGTCACAGACATACAGCTCAGAATAGGCAAGCTGCCACAGCAGATAGTTCGAAAGACGCAGTTCCCCACTGGTACGAATCAACAGATCGGGATCGGGCATCCCTGCCGTATCCAGATAGGAAGCAAAGCACTCTTCCGTGATGTTCTCTGCATCCACTGCACCTGCCTGCACATCCTTTGCCAACTTTGCGGCCGCACGGCGAATCTCGTCCCTACCGCCATAATTGACCGCTATCACAAAGGTCAGACCCGTATTGTCCTTCGTCTCCTCCTCCAGCCGGTTGATTCCCTCAATGATATCTTGAGCAAATCTTCTTCTATCTCCTATCATCCGCACACGGACGTTGTTTTTCTTGGCTATCTTCAAAAGACGCACCATATAGTAGCGAAACAGCTGCATCAAGGCTCCCACTTCCTCCGCAGAACGTTTCCAGTTCTCCGTGGAAAAGCCATAGACCGTCAGGTAGGAAATGCCCAATCTCGCCGCATCCTCCACCGTTTTTTCCACTGTCACACAGCCCTGCTTATGCCCCATCGTGCGAGGCAGTCCCCGCTTCTTTGCCCAGCGACCATTTCCATCCAAAATAATCGCTACATGCTTTGGTATCACCAGATTTTCTTCCATTTGTTTTCCTCCTTCGTTCCCTTGCCTTTTCCTTGTTTCCCTTCCTTTTGCTGCCCCAAATATCTAGGAAACAAAAGCCCAAGAATCAGAAAAAACAGAGGGAGCCGCAAAATTTCCCTTATCTGCAGCACCCTCTGCCGTTCGGCACAATGGATCCTATACCGTCAAAATCTCTTTTGTCTTTGCGTCAACAGCCTTATCTACCTGCTCCACCATCTTATCTGTCAGCTTCTGAATCTTCTCGATCATCTCTTCCAAGTCATCCTCGGAAATCTCATCTGCTTTCTCCATCTTCTTGAAAGCATCATTTGCATCTCTTCTGACATTGCGGATGGCGACCTTAGCTGCCTCGCCTTTCTTTTTGATGTCCTTTGCCAGATCCTTTCTGCGTTCCTCCGTCATCTCTGGAAAAATCAAGCGAATCACAGAACCATCGTTGTTCGGGTTGATGCCCAGATCGGAAGTCAAAATGGCTTTCTCAATCGCTTTCAGCAAGGACTTGTCCCAAGGCTGAATCATCAGCATACGTGGCTCCGGCACAGAAATACCGCCCACCTGCTGAATCGGGGTTGGAGTTCCATAATAATCTACTTTTAACTTATCCAACACATGCGGGTTGGCACGTCCGGCACGGATGGCTGCAAAATCTTCCTTGAGCACCTCCAGTGTCTTATTCATCTTATCCTCGTATCCTTTTAATTTCTCCTGCATGATATCCTCCTTATTCTGCGGTCACTATCGTACCGTTGATCTTTCCCTGCATTGCGTTGGCAATGCCATCTTTCTCATTGAGACTGAAAACTGCCATCGGCATCTTGTTTTCCATGCACATGATGGAAGCCGTCAAGTCCACAACCGCCAACTGCTTGGCTATCACTTCCTGAATGCTGATTTCATCATACTTCTTTGCATTTGGATTTACCTTCGGGTCGCTGTCATACACACCATCAATCGCCTTCGCTAAGAGAATGCAGTCTGCCTCCATCTCAATCGCACGCAAAGCCACACCGGTATCCGTTGAGAAATAAGGATGTCCGGTGCCTCCCGCAAAGAAGACCACCTTTCCCTCTTGTAAGCACTCCACAGCTCTATCCTTGGAGAACAGCTCTGTCATCGCCCCGCAGGCAAAGGGAGTCATCACCTGTGTTCTCATCCCCTCAGAGCGGAAAATCTCAGATACATAAATACAATTCATCACTGTCGCAAGCATTCCAATCTGGTCTGCCTTCGTTCTATCTATCGCATTGCTGGAACGGCCTCTCCAAAAATTTCCTCCGCCAATCACAATGCCCACCTGAACACCGGCATCCACAGAGGTCTTTACCTGTCTGGCCACTTCTTTTACAGTCGCCTCATCAAATCCTGTTTTTTTCTCTCCGGCAAGTGCCTCGCCGCTGAGTTTCAGCAATACACGTTTGTTTCTCATTGGTTCTCTCCTGTCTATCTTATTTGGGAAATCCTTTTGCAATCCTAAAACCACGTTAACAGTAAGTTTCTATCGTTCGATAAGGAAGTATAGGCAGTCTCCCGAGTTCACTCCTTTTGGATTATACATCGAATCTATGGCAAAAGCAAGCAAAAGAAAAGCGGCTTTCATCCTCTCTCCTTTAGCCCAAATCTGGCTCCCCACAAAGTGCGATGCTTCTGCTGCTCTTTCCGTCCGTCTCAAAAACCACAATGCGGTTTGTCCCCTGTTTTAGGAGGGGAGCAGGAAGATAGAGACGTTTCTGTGGACCTGCCTCCCAAAATCTGCCGATATTCACGCCATTGACAAAGACACAGCCCTTGCCCCAGCCGCTCATATCCACGAAGGTATCTGCCGTCTCATCGATTTCCAAAGAAAAGGCAAAGAAAGACGGCGTTCCCTCTATGGCATCTCCAGCAAAATCGACCTTTTCGATGTTATCGAGGGGAAGACAGTACTGCTCCCAACCAGAATGAATTGCAGCGTCAAAGAGTACAGCGTCCGCAATGCCTTTTTTCTGGTGCTGCATCTTCTCTCCAAAGTTCACTCTTCCCATGTTTTCCATCAGAATATCCAGCTGCACCGTTCCCTCCGAAGCTTCCTTCCCAAAATCCATCGAAAACTCCTCCAAAAGCTCCCTATCGTAGCGAACGGCCTTCTGCTCTCCATTTACAAATAGCAAGGCTCTGTCGTTGGCTCCAACCAGTCTCACCTTCTCAATCAGATGACTGTTTTTCACTTGACTGCGGTACAAAATATAGCCATAATTCTGGCCTAACTGCTCCATGGTCTGAGGCAGTAAGCTCTCCTGCGGAGTGCTTATCGCAGCCAGAGTGGAAAAGAGGCTAACCTCCGCCTCTGCCTCCAAACGCCCGTAATCTTTGCGGCGAATGTCCGTTGTAAGCTTCACTTCTGGAACTGGTGCATATTTGCGAATCGTCTTTTGGAACTCCTTATACTTCTCTGTGATTTGTCCATCCTCGGTCAAAATCGCATCGTAATCGTAGGAAGTGACATCCGGTGTCAAACGGTCATAGTAGTTTGAACCGTTCATAAAGCCAAAGTTAGTGCCGCCATGGAACATATAAAAATTTAGATTGCCCAGCTGTAACAAATCCTCCAAATCTTTCTTATTTTCCTCCAGATTAGACGTGCTGTGCTTCTCATTTCCCCAAGCGTCAAACCAGCCGACCCAAAACTCCATGCACATCAGGGGCTTCTCTCCAATGACACGCTTTAAGGCTGCAAATCTCTCCTTGGTGCGGGAGCCGAAATTGCCAGTCGCTAACACGGAAGGCACACTGCCCTTACGCAACGTATGCTCCATCGGACCGTCCGAAGTCACAAAGGGCACCTCCACCCCCTCTTCCTCCATCATCTGCTGCAAAGCCTGTAGATAGGCTGTATCATCCCCATAGTAGCCATACTCATTCTCAATCTGCATCAGAATGATGGGGCCACCCTTTGTAATCTGAAGGGGAGTCAAAATCTGAAACAACTCCTTATAATATGCCCTCACACAGGACAAAAACTGTCCCTGACGGCTTCTCACCCGCAATCCCTCTTTGGCTAAGAGCCAAGCTGGAAGCCCGCCAAATTCCCATTCTGCACAAATATATGGGGATGGGCGAACAATCACATACAGCCCCAAATCCTGTGCCATGCGAATAAAACGTGCCAAATCCAGTCCCTTCGTAAAGTCAAAACAACCTTCCTTCGGCTCATGCAGATTCCAAGGCACATAGGTCTCCACCGTGTTGCATCCCATCGCTTTCAATTTTTCCAGACGGTCCTGCCAATACTCTGGCACCACCCGAAAGTAGTGAATTCCACCCGATATAATCCGAAACGGTACTCCATCCAGATAGAAGCCCTCTTTTATCTCAAATGTTCTGCCTTCCATCCCATTCGTCCTCCTAATCTTGCCTCACATCAGCGGGCAATTCTTCTTTCTTATTGTACCCTAGAACGCAAAAAGAAACAAGTCCGTTTTGTTATGAAAAGTCCCTTTGGATTATGCTTTTCAGGCTAGACAAGAAGCAAACTTTCTATTATGATGATAGCATTAGTGAACAAGGAGGCGTAGGTTCCCCTGTCCACTAATGCTACTAAGGTTCAAAGGTCATAAATCCAATACTAGCTTGCTTGTAAAGGGATTTTTGAACTTGGAATCTGCCTCATATTTAATATGTTTTTGAGAAAGGGAAAGAAACTCATGAAAAAAATAGCAATCGTGACAGATAGCAACAGCGGCATCACCCAAGAGGAAGCAAAAAAACTTGGCGTTTTTGTCCTTCCCATGCCTTTTTATGTCAATGGAGAAGAGTACTTAGAGGGCACCACTCTGACCCACAAAAAATTTTATGAACTGTTGGAAAATAAGGCAGACATCTCCACTTCTCAGCCTTCCCTATACAATCTGACCACCCTCTGGGATACCATACTGGAAGAGTATGATGAGTTGGTACACATTCCCATGTCCAGTGCTCTTTCCAGCAGCTGTGAAGTGGCCATGGCAGCCGCTCAGGACTATGATGGCAAAGTACATGTGGTGGACAATCTCAGCATTTCTGTGACCCAGAAATTATCTGTCTTGAATGCTTTGACCATGCGTGACGAGGGAAAGAGCTGTGCCGACATCAAAAATTACTTAGAAGCCAGCAAGTACGATTCCACCATTTACATCACCTTAAACACACTGTACTACCTCAAAAAGGGAGGCAGACTGACTCCCGCTGCCGCAGCTCTTGGCACACTTTTACAGATTAAGCCAGTTTTGCAGATTCAGGGTGGAAAACTCGATAGCTTTTCAAAAGCCAGAACCATGAAGAAGGCAAAGAGTATCATGATGGATGCCGTTCGCAAGGATGCACAAACCCGCTTCCATGCCACAGAGAACTTCGATAATATTATCTTCCATGTTGTCTACTCTGGCTCGGACGAAGCGGCAAAGGAATTCCAAAAAGAGGTTTTGGAACTCTACCCCCAACATACCATTAACATAGAACCACTCTCCCTCAGCATCGCCTGCCACATCGGCCCCGGTGCCTTGGCTCTTACCGCCTCCAAAAAATATCAGGGTTGATTGTTTCCGTGTCACAAACCAAATAAGAAAGAGAAGAACTTTGCCAAACTTTCAGCAAAATTCTTCTCTTTTTTTGCTATCTTGTACATTCCGGCGGGTATGTACAGGAAAAACCGAACATTAACCTTTGACTCCGGATGCTGCAACGCCTTCCACAAAGTACTTCTGCAAGGACAGGAAGACAATCAAAACAGGAATCAAACTCAATACAGAAGCTGCCATAATCAAGCCGTACTCAGAACCATACTGGCTGATGAACATACGCAGTCCTAACTGCAAGGTTTTCTTGGACTCTGTGGTCAAATAGATGAGGGGTCCTAAGAAATCGTTCCAAGTGTTTACAAAAGTGAAAATGGTTAAGGTTGACAAGGACGGTTTGGATAATGGTAACATCACTCTCGCCCAAATCTGATACTCGCTCATTCCGTCGATTCTGGCTGCCTCACAAAGTTCTGTGGGGATGCCCTCGTAAAACTGCTTCATCATAAACACGCCGAAAGCGGAGAAGGCTTGTAAGCAAATGATAGCCAGATGCGTATCTGCCAATCCAAATGCACGCATCATCATGAACTGCGGTACCATGTATACCTGCCACGGCACGGCGATGGTGGTGATGTAAGCAAGGAACAACGTATTCTTTCCTTTAAAGTTCAACTTTGCGAAAGCATATGCGGCAAAGCTGCTGGTAAGAAGCTGTAAAAAGGTAACAATGATAGTCAATTTTACGGTGTTCAACACGAAGGTTAACAACGGGATACGATTCCAGATGTCTAAGTAGTTCTGCCATCTTGGATTTTCAGGAATCCACTGAATCGGGAAGATGAAAACGTCTTTATCCAACTTAAACGATGCGGAAAGCATCCAAACAAAGGGCACTAACATTACCACTGCGAGGGCAATCAAAACCACATAAAGGATTACCCGCATGATTCTTGTTTTTGTATTTTTGATTTTCATTTAGGGTCTCCTCCTTTAGTTTGCATATTTCTTTTCCCCACGGAACTGCACGAGGGTAATTGCCAAAACGATTAAGAACAGTACCATAGCAGTCGCACTTGCGTATCCAAGGTTCCAGTTGCGGAATGCTTCCTCGTAAATGTGGTAAACCAATACGATAGCGGATTCGTTCAGAACGCCTGCACTTCCTCCTGCCAGCATGTACACGATGTCGTATACCTTAAAGCAGTTGATTGTCAGCATAATCGTTACAAAGAAGGTAGTCGGCTGTAACTGTGGCCAAGTAATGTAGCGGAAACGCTGCCAAGCATTGGCTCCATCCAAACTGCAAGCCTCATACAGCTCTGCGTTGATGCCCTGAAGACCAGCCAGATAGATGACCATGTAGTAACCCATGTTTTTCCAAACGGAAAAGAGGATAACCGTAAACATCACCCAATCTTTATCGGCAGACCACTTCGGCAGATTCTTTGCTGCCACGCCCAAATTGTATAAAATCATGTTGATAGGACCACTCTTTGCCGGAGAGAATAACATGTTCCAAACTGCTGCAACGGCTACCAGAGACGCTACGTAGGGGAAGAAGCTAACGGTACGGAAGAAGTTCCTTCCCTTAATTTTCTGGTTTAACAGCACTGCCAATCCCAAAGCTACTACCAAAGTCAACGGTACAGTTGCCACACAGTATACGATGGTGTTCTTCAAAGATGCGATAAATCTTGTATTTCCCACCATCTTTCCAAAGTTTGCAAGTCCCACAAACTGCATTGGATTGTTTCCATCCCACTGTAAAAATGCAAGAATAAATGCAAAGATAACCGGTCCCAGTGTAAATACTGCAAATCCGATAAAGTTCGGGGCGATGAAGGAGTACGCTACCATATCTCTCTTGGTCTGACGGCTGAAACGCTCTCCTGTCTTTGCCTGCCGTATCTGGTCTCTGACTTTATCTGCCTTTTTTCCCAGCCTTAATTTTTTCTTCATATCCGGTTCTGCCTCTGCCTGCCGCAGCACTTCCTCCAGCTTCGGCTCCAGAACGGCCAATTTCCGTTTTACTTCTTCCGGATTTACCGTTTTTGTCTTTCCCATAATGCCCGCCTTTCTTTCAATGAGGGTGCCGCATTCATACCTGTGTGCGACACCCTCAAATCGTTTCTATTCTACTACTCCTACTACTTCAATGTTTCTATGCTAATTCCTTGTATGAAAGCTTTAACACTACTGCCTAACAGAATTTGCCTTGTAAATACTCCCCTAATGTTCTTACTGTGCCAGAATTGCACTTACTTTCTCGTTCATATCTGCAATTCCTTCGTCGATG
Organism: bacterium; assembly: GCA_030524485.1. Lineage (GTDB taxonomy): Bacteria > Bacillota > Clostridia > Lachnospirales > Lachnospiraceae > CAJMNU01. The sequence goes on from JAUNGR010000037.1 coordinate 20,415, forward strand.
CTCATGTTTCCGGTCATGATATTGTCATGAGCCTCATTCAGAACGGTCTCAATCTCAGAACTCTTGCTGCTTACCGGCATCTCCAGATACAGGTTTGCAGTCTGTAATGCTTCCTTGCTGTTCTCATCTGTCGGGTAACCATCAATGGAGGATACCATGTTAGCAATGTCATCTGTCATGATAGCTGGAATGGTTCCAGTGGATGCCAGTACGTCAGCACCTTCCTGTCCGCATACGAACTTCACGAAATCCCAAGACATATCTTTGTCTTCTGCACTTGCCGGAATTGCCAAGGAAGTGATGGTTGCCAATGTGGAACCCGGCTCAACACCTTCTGCGTGCGGATACTTTACGATACCCCAGTTTGCACACTCTGTGTACTCACCAGATTTTACTTTCTCTGTCAAGGTAGCGATAAACCAAGATCCCATGTTCATCATAGCTACATTACCCTGAGAAAAGGCACCGGAGTAATGCAGGTTAGAAGTCTTCAAAGTTGCATAATCCTGACACACACCGTCTTCCTGCTCTGCAAGAATCAACTCATAATATGGTTTTAAGAAATCATAGTTGCCATCCAAGATGCTGTGCTTGCCATCCAAGATACCAAACAGCTGCACTGCACTTCTCCATGTGTGGTAGTGAGCACCATATATTTCCTGTCCTGGAGTGTCAACTGTCACGCTTCTTGCCAATGCATCGTACTCTTCAAAGGTCATATCGTTGGTCGGGTAAGCCACTCCTGCATTATCAAAAATGTCTTTGTTGTAGAACACTACCCAGAAATCGCTTCTGAATGGCAACTCATACAGCTTGTCGTCAACGGTAATCTGGTCGGTCAGACCCTTATAAGCGGATAAATCTACAGCATCTTTTTCGATGTACTCATCCAATGGCTCCAGAACGCCTTTGTTTACCAGAGTGGTGTATCCCGGAACATCCTTTACGGTAACCACATCGAAGTCAGAACCGGAACCTGTCATCTGGGTTGCCAGAACGGTCTGGTAATCGGAGCTTCCAAGGTCAACTAACTCAATCTTGATGTCCGGATGCTCTGCCTCATAAGCATCAATCAACGGCTGATAATAAACCGTCATATCCTTATCCCACATTGCCCACTTTAAGGTTTTCTCTCCCCCTGTGGTATCTGCTGCTGTGGTGTCTGC
>JAUNGR010000038.1 GCA_030524485.1 bacterium
CCGTCCGAGTACTTACGCACCGACCATCACCACAATTTTGGCTCGTCGTTATGTGGCAAAAGAAAACAAAAATCTTTATATGACGGAGCTGGGGGAAGTGGTGAACCGCATGATGAAGCAGAGCTTCCCAAGCATTGTTGATACCAGCTTTACGGCAAATTTGGAATATCTCTTGGATAAGGTGGGAGACGGAAGTGTTCCATGGAAGACAGTCATCCGCAACTTCTATCCGGACTTAGATGAGGCGGTAAAGAAAGCGGAGAAAGAGTTGGAGACGGTTAAGATTGCGGATGAGGTGAGCGATGAAGTCTGTGAGCTTTGCGGCCGCAACATGGTAATCAAGTATGGTCCGCACGGGAAATTTCTTGCCTGCCCCGGCTTTCCAGAGTGTAAAAACACGAAGCCCTATCTGGAGAAGATAGGAGTGAAGTGTCCGAAGTGTGGAGGAGAGGTGGTCATTCGTAAGACCAAAAAGGGAAGACAGTATTATGGCTGTGAGCATAATCCAGACTGTGATTTTATGTCATGGCAGAGGCCAACAACCGAAACCTGTCCGAAGTGTGGCTCCTTCATGGTACAGAAGGGAAATAAGTTGCTCTGTTCTCAGCCAGATTGTGCCTATGTAAAAGAGGCACTGAAAGAGACAACCTGACTCTGATTGCGAAATTTTTTTAAAATTCGTAAAATTTGCAAAATCTCTTGTTATTATCTAGCAATCATGGTACAATTTAAACATTGAGAGGATTATTCTGTTTGTTTGGGAAATAAATAAAAGGAGGTCAGGAAATGAGTGTACAATTGCTGGACAAGACGAGAAAGATTAATAAATTATTGCACAACAATAATTCTCACAAGTTTGTTTTTAATGATATCTGTAAAGTGTTGAGCGAGATTTTGGAATCCAACACGTTGGTAATCAGTAAAAAGGGTAAAGTCCTAGGAGTGGGACTTTGGTCTGGAGTCGATGAGATTCATGAATTGATTGCCGATCAGGTCGGGGGCTTTATTGATAAGATGCTGAATGAGCGTCTGCTCAGTGTTTTATCCACAAAAGAAAATGTAAATCTGGCCACCTTGGGCTTTACAGAGGACAATGTGCGTAAGTATCAGGCGATTATCACACCGATTGACATCTCCGGTGAGAGATTGGGCACCTTGTTCATCTATAAATCAGACAGACAGTATGAGATTGACGATATCATTCTGAGCGAGTACGGAACCACCGTTGTGGGATTGGAGATGATGCGCTCTGTGAATGAGGAAAATGCGGAGGAGACCAGAAAGGTGCAGATTGTGAAGTCTGCCATCAGCACCCTTTCCTTTTCGGAGCTGGAAGCCATCACACATATCTTTGAGGAATTGGACGGAAACGAAGGTATTTTGGTGGCCAGCAAGATCGCAGACCGCGTGGGCATCACCCGCTCGGTGATCGTGAATGCTCTGCGTAAGTTTGAGAGTGCTGGTGTCATCGAATCAAGGTCTTCCGGCATGAAGGGAACCTACATCAAGGTGCTGAACGATGTGGTCTTTGATGAGCTGAAGGCTTTAAAGAATCATAGCGTATAAGATGAGTTGGAAGGTTCTAAGTTCAAAATCCTCTTGCAGGCTAGAATGCCTGTAAGAGGATTTTGTGAGTTTTTCATCTATCATTTAAAAAAGTCCTTGCATAGAAAAGAACGATGTGCTATAGTTAGAAAGCTAGTGAGAAATCACGTCTGCGGATTCTGTGGGACGGTGCCCAATTTTTGGGTCTCCTGTGGAAGCATGAGATGCAGGCGGCAGAAAAACCAAACGGAGGAAAGAAACATGAGCGTTATTTCAATGAAGCAGTTATTGGAAGCTGGTGTACATTTTGGTCATCAGACAAGAAGATGGAACCCTAAGATGGCTCCATACATCTACACAGAGAGAAATGGTATCTACATCATCGACCTGCAGAAGTCTGTAGGTAAGGTAGATGAGGCTTACAAGGCAATCGCTGACATCGCAGCAGATGGCGGTACTATCTTATTCGTAGGTACAAAGAAGCAGGCTCAGGATGCCATCAAGACAGAGGCAGAGCGTTGCAATATGTACTATGTAAACGAGAGATGGTTGGGCGGTATGCTGACCAACTTCAAGACCATTCAGAGCCGTATCGCAAGACTGAAAGAGATCGAGGCTATGGCAGAGGATGGCACATTCGATGTTCTTCCTAAGAAGGAAGTGATCGAGATCAAGAAAGAGTGGGAAAAATTAGAGAAGAATCTGGGCGGAATCAAAGAGATGAAGAGACTCCCAGATGCAATCTTTGTAGTAGACCCGAAGAAGGAGAGAATCTGTGTTCAGGAGGCTCACACACTGGGTATTCCGTTGATTGGTATTGCAGATACAAACTGCGATCCAGAAGAGCTGGATTACGTAATTCCGGGTAACGATGACGCAATCAGAGCCGTAAAACTGATTGTTGCTAAGATGGCAGACGCTGTGATCGAGGCAAATCAGGGTGAAATCGTTACAGAGGGCGAGGCTGTAGAAGAGACAGCAGAGGAAGCAGAGGAAGTTTAATTGGACAGGATACAGAGCGATCTGTGTGAGTGGACAAACGGAGCTTCAGCCGCCGTTCGTGTAGCCGTACACTGACAGCGGATAAGAAAATAGAAAGATGCTTCGGTCTGTGTGATAAGATAGACCGTGGCATCTTTCCTTTTATCAATTAAATTCAAGAAGAGATGGAGGAGATTTACAATGGCAATTACAGCAGGAATGGTAAAAGAACTGCGTGAGATGACAGGTGCTGGTATGATGGACTGCAAGAAGGCACTTTCTGCAACTGACGGAGATATGGACAAGGCAATCGAGTTCTTGAGAGAGAAAGGTCTTGCAACTGCACAGAAGAAGGCAGGACGTATCGCAGCTGAGGGAATTGTGTACACTGTAGTATCTGATGACGATAAGAAAGCAGTTGTTGTAGAAGTAAATGCTGAGACAGACTTCGTTGCTAAGAATGAGAAATTCCGTTCCTACGTTGCTGATGTTGCAGAGCAGGCTCTGAACACAAGTGCAACAGATATGGATGCGTTCATGGCTGAGACTTGGGCAAAAGACAGCACTATGACTGTAAAAGAGGCTCTGGCTGCTCAGATTTCCGTAATCGGAGAGAACATGAACATCAGAAGATTCGAGCAGATGGAAGAGGCAAACGGTTTCGTGGCTTCCTACATCCATGCAGGCGGCAAGATTGGCGTTCTGGTAGACGTAGAGACTGATGTGGTAAACGAGGCTGTAAAAGAGATGGCAAGAAACGTAGCTATGCAGGTAGCAGCTTTAAAGCCACTGTACACAAACAGCGATGAAGTAAGTGCAGAGTATATCGAGCATGAGAAGGCAATCCTTATGGCTCAGATCCAGAATGACCCGAAGGAAGCAAGCAAGCCAGAGAAGGTAATTCAGGGCATGATTCAGGGTCGTATCAAGAAAGAGCTGAAGGACATTTGTCTGTTAGACCAGCCTTATGTAAAGGCAGCAGATGGCAAGCAGTCCGTAGCTCAGTATGTAGCTGAGGTAGCAAAACAGAACGGTGCTAAGATTACCGTCAAGAAGTTCGTTCGTTTTGAGACAGGCGAGGGAATGGAGAAGAAATCCGAGAACTTCGCAGAAGAAGTAGCAAAGCAGATGAGCGGAAACTAGGTGAATCAAGCTCGAAGAGCGCAGATGAACCGTATGTTGGAGCTTATAGCGAAGCGAGCCGCTAGGCGAACCCATTCTAAAAAGTAAAAATATGAGGTCTTGGATGCCTAGAAGATGTTGATGTTTCAACGTCTTCTAGGCACTCCAAGATTTTTTTAGTGTTTAAATGTCAGGAGCAGAAAATTGTGGAGTTTTCCATTCTCCTGTGCTATACTAGTGTAAGTTAGTTAAGACTAATTCACATATATCAAGGAGGAGGTTCATTATGTCTCAAAAAGCTGCACCAAGAACGAATACCGTTCGCCTAGGTACTCATGGCGAAGACTATGGTAACTGGATGTCAAACCCTGTCTTTTATGTGTTTTGGGGAATCACTGCTGCAGCAATTATTTTGCTGCTGCTATCATTTTTGGTATTTCACCTAGAGATTTTAGGTATCATTTTTTCCATTGTCACTGTCGCACTGATACTATTTTTACTTTGGCTCGTTTGGATTCGGCATCAATATGCATTCGGAGGCGGTGGTATGATGGATAAGGTACATCAGAGCATTCTGTCAGAGCTTGATTATGATGGAAAAGGAATGGTTCTGGAGGTTGGTTGCGGTTCTGGAGCTTTGTCTATCCGCACGGCACTCATATGGCCCGAAACAAAGGTCATTGGAATTGACTATTGGGGAGCTATGTATAACTATAGCAAAAGCTTGTGTGAAAAGAATGCACAGCTTGAGGGAGTGGCTTCCCGCTGTGCTTTCCAGAGAGGGGATGCCAATAAGTTAGAGTTCCCAGATGAAACGTTTGATGCAGTGATAAGCAATTATGTGTATCACAATATCACAGGTTCTGACAGACAGACCTTATTGTTGGAGAGCTTGCAGGTGCTGAAAAAGGGCGGCGTGTTCGCACTCCATGATGCGATGAAGCCCAACATGTATGGGGATATGGAGGCATTTGTCCAGAAGTTGCGTGATATGGGATATCAGGAGGTTCGCTTGGTTGACACATCAAACACTATTTTTGGCTCAGCGGAATAAAAAGCCTCTGCATTGCTACTTGATGCAGGGGCTTTTTTTGTTTCATAGGAAAGTTTTGAAAAGCACAGAGCTTGCTTTACATTGTTGTTACCATTTTGTATAATGGAGCTAAACGAACATGATTCCCTAAAGGCGAATCACCACTATAAATGAAAGAAGAATAGACATGGCAGAACAAAAACAAAGCAATGATTTTGCACAGGGCAGTGTGGTGGGGAATATTTTGAAACTGGCTCTCCCAATGACTCTGGCTCAACTCATCAATGTGCTCTACAACATTGTGGACAGAATTTACATCGGAATGATACCGGAGGAGGCAACGCTTTCTTTGACAGGGTTAGGACTCTGTCTGCCCATCATATCGATTGTGATGGCCTTTGCCAACCTTTTTGGTATGGGAGGGGCACCGTTATGCTCCATTGAAAGAGGAAGGGGAAATCACAGGGAGGCAGAAGCCATTATGGGAAACTCCTTTCTGATGCTGGTGCTGGTGGGCCTTCTGCTCACGATTCTGGGGCTGCAATTTAAGATTCCTATGCTATATCTGTTTGGAGCCAGCGATGCCACCATCGGCTATGCAGACCGCTACATCACGATTTATCTTTTGGGAAATGTGTTTGTGATGATAGGCTTGGGGATGAACAGCTTTATCAACTCACAGGGCTTCGGTATGGTGGGGATGATGACGGTGCTTTTGGGTGCGGTCGCTAACATAGTCCTAGACCCTCTGTTTATCTTTGTGTTCGGCATGGGCGTACAGGGGGCAGCTTTGGCTACGATACTGTCACAGCTGCTTTCGGCCATCTGGATTGTGGCTTTTCTGGTGGGGAAAAAGAGCATTTTAAAGCTGCGGATTTCCGCCCTGCAGCTCAAAGCTGAACGAGTCCTAAGAATTATGGGCTTGGGGCTTTCTGGATTTACCATGTCTATCACCAACAGTCTGGTGCAAATCATGTACAATGCCATGCTGCAACGCTTTGGAGGCGACCTCTATGTGGCGGTTATGACGGTCATCAACTCGGTTCGAGAGGTAATACAGATGCCGGTTGCAGGAGTAACCAACAGTGCCCAACCGGTTTTGGGCTTTAACTACGGAGCAGGGGAGTACAAGAGGGTGAAGAAGGCGATTCTATTCACCTCGATTTCCAGCATAGTATACACGGTGGCGGTATGGGGCTTTGTGCATATGTGTCCGGAGTTTTTCATCCGTATCTTTAACCGTGAGGGAGACCTGATAGCAGCGGGTATTCCTGCGATGCGAGTGTACTTTTTTGGCTTCTTTATGATGTCTTTGCAATTTGCGGGGCAGTCGGTATTTGTGGGACTGGGAAAATCCAAATATGCGGTGTTCTTTTCTATTTTCCGCAAGGTGATTATTGTGGTGCCGCTGATTTTGGTGCTGCCCAACTATCTGGGAATGGGAACCACAGGTATTTTGATGGCGGAGCCCATCTCCAATTTTATCGGTGGCAGTGCCTGCTTTCTCACCATGTTGCTCACGGTGTGGCCGGAGCTCAGTCGAGGAGGAGTGCCGCCCCAAAAGACAACATCCCCCCAATAAAAGCCCTTTGTTTTGCCTAAGACTCCTAAAACTTGGGGTATTTTGTTGCAATTACGGGGCAATGGTGCTATAATCAGCACTTGTAAAAAAGAGAAATTAAGTGAAATCAAGTGAAATGTATGAAAGAAAGGCAGACCCCCAATGAAAACAAAAAGAGAAGATGTGAGAAATATTGCGATTATTGCTCATGTAGACCATGGCAAAACCACACTGGTAGATGCATTATTAAAGCAGAGCGGTGTGTTCCGAGAGAATCAAGAAGTGGCGGAGCGAGTGATGGATTCCAATGACATTGAGCGTGAGCGTGGTATCACGATTCTTTCCAAAAATACAGCCATCATGTACAAGAATACCAAAATCAACATCATTGACACCCCTGGACATGCAGATTTCGGCGGTGAGGTGGAGCGAGTGCTCAAGATGGTAAATGGAGTGGTTCTTGTGGTAGATGCCTATGAGGGACCCATGCCTCAGACAAAATTTGTGCTGCAAAAAGCCTTATCCTTGGATCTCCCAGTGGTGGTTTGCATCAATAAGGTGGACCGTCCAGAGGCAAGACCGGAGGAAGTGGTGGATGAGGTGTTGGAGCTTTTGATGGATTTGGATGCTTCCGACGAGCAGTTAGAGTGCCCCTTCCTCTTTGCTTCGGCCAAAGGTGGCTTTGCAAAACGCAGTCTGGATGACGATTCCCAGACGATGGAGCCTCTGTTCCAGACCGTGATAGATTACATTCCCGCTCCGGAGGGAGATCCGGATGAGCCGACGCAAGTCTTAATCAGTACCATCGACTATAACGAGTATGTGGGCCGCATCGGAGTCGGAAAAGTGGAGAATGGCAGCATCCGCACAAATCAGGACTGTGTGTTGGTCAATCACCATGAGCCAGATAAGTTCCGCAAAGTCAAGGTTAGTAAGCTCTATGAGTTTGATGGCTTAGGAAAGGTGGAAGTGAAGGAGGCAGGCATTGGCTCCATCGTGGCAATTTCCGGAATTGCGGACATTCACATCGGAGATACCATCTGTGCACCGGAAAAACCGGAGGCCATTCTTTTCCAGAAGATTTCTGAGCCGACGATAGCGATGAATTTTATGGTAAATGACAGTCCTTTGGCAGGACAGGAAGGAAAGTTTATCACCTCCCGCCACATTCGTGAGAGATTGTTCCGTGAGTTAAACACAGACGTATCTCTGCGTGTGGAGGAGACGGACTCTCCAGACTGCTTTAAGGTTTCCGGTCGAGGCGAGTTGCATCTGTCCGTCCTGATTGAAAACATGAGAAGAGAGAATTTTGAATTTGCGGTGAGCAAGGCAGAGGTGCTGTATAAGACCGATGAGAGAGGCAGAAAGTTGGAGCCGATGGAGCTGGCTTACGTCGATGTTCCGGAGGAGTTTACCGGCAGTGTCATCCAAAAATTGACCAGCCGCAAAGGCGAACTGCAGGGAATGAGTCAGGCAGCTGGCGGCTACAGCCGCTTGGAATTCTCCATTCCGGCGAGAGGTTTGATAGGATATCGAGGAGAATTTTTGACCGACACCAAGGGAAACGGTATCCTAAATACCATGTTTGACGGCTATGGTCCTTATAAGGGAGATTTGGCATATCGCAGCACCGGTTCTCTGATAGCTTATGAGGCCGGAGAGTCCATCACCTATGGTCTGTACAATGCACAGGAAAGAGGAGCCTTGTTCATCGGACCGGGTGTGAAGGTATATTCCGGCATGGTAATCGGAAGAAATCCGAAGGCAGAGGACATCGAGATCAATGTCTGCAAGACCAAAAAATTGACCAACACCCGTTCTTCCAGTGCGGATGAGGCTTTGAAGTTGACACCGCCAATTGAGATGAGCTTGGAGCAGTGTCTGGATTTCATTGATACAGATGAGCTGTTGGAAGTAACCCCGAAGAGTCTTAGAATTCGCAAGAAGATTTTGGATCCTATGATGAGAAAAAGAGCAGGATTTAAGAAGTAAGATGCGTAAAGACTGTGTTCGCAGCAAGAAAAAAATAGTCATATTTCCTCTTTCCTCCGCATAAGTTATACAGAGCGTGAGCCCGATTATATTGTGGAAGGAAAGAGGAGAGATACAATGTCAGAAAAAGTAATGGATAATAACAAAGTGAGTGTCATCGGAAAGGTGATTTCAGGCTTCACCTTCAGCCATGAGGTGTTTGGGGAAGGTTTTTATATGGTGGACTTGGAGGTGAATCGACTGAGCGAGCAGTCGGACATCATTCCGGTGATGGTCTCCGAGCGTCTCTTGGACGTGGAAGAGAATTATATTGGATGTACCGTGGAGGCTTTGGGGCAATTCCGTTCGTATAATCGCCATGAGGGCGAGAAAAACCGTTTGGTGCTGTCTGTATTTGCGAGAGAGATTCGCTTTATGGAAGAGTTTACGGACTACACAAAGACCAACCAGATTTACTTGGACGGATACATCTGTAAGGAACCGATTTATCGAAAGACACCCTTAGGAAGGGAGATTGCCGATTTGTTGCTGGCGGTCAATCGTCCTTATGGAAAGTCGGATTACATACCCTGCATCGCTTGGGGACGCAATGCCAGATATGCGTCCGGCTTCATGGTCGGAAGTCAAATACGAGTCTGGGGACGTGTGCAGAGCAGGGAATACACCAAAAAGATTTCCGAGACGGAGTGTGAGAAGCGAATCGCATACGAGGTATCGGTGAGTAAGCTGGAGTTTGTGGAGCAGCCCTAGTGTTGCTTCGCAAGTACATTTGGGCAGACAGGCTGTCGCTTCGCAAGAGGGCAGCTGTTAGGAGAGGTGCATAGAAGATGAGCAAAGGAACAGTACAGGTTTTTTTCGGAGAGGGAGCAGGAAAGTCGATGGTGGCAGTCGGAAAGGGAATCCGAGAGATAGCTCGCAAAAAGACAGTGATTATGGTGCAGTTTTTGAAGGGCACCCATGTACAGGGGGAGGAAGACGTTTTGAAGAAGCTGGAGCCGGATATGAGGGTTTTCTGCTTTGAGAAGGCGGCTCTTCCCTACAAGGAGCTGGATTTGCAGGCACAGCAGGAAGAGAAGATGAACATCCGCAACGGCATCAATTATGTGCGCAAGGTGATTTCCACCAGAGAATGCGATGTCCTGATTCTGGATGAGATTTTGGGGCTTTTGGAACTTGGGCTGATGGAGGAAGAGGAGTTCCTAAAGCTGCTGGAGTCTGTGGATGAGGACATGGAGGTGGTACTCACCGGAACGACCTTTCCGCAGTCGCTGCATTATCTTGCCGATACCATCTCGTGTATCCATAACGTTCGGGGAAAAGAATGATTTGTTGACAGGAGGGAGATTTCGTGCTAGTATAGCACTAAGATGTGGGGGCTGGCTGCTTGTTGGTAGGATGTCACCCCATCAGAATCAAAAGGTAGAGGTTGCGTTTGACAAGAGTACTTTTGCGGCGAGGAGCAGCAGAAGGAAAGGGGAGAACGCCGAAGGGGACGGGTTCGTCACTCTGGGCATATAGTGAAGAACTATATGACTGTCATCCGCAGGATGGTGAGCTACTTAAAGAAAAAAGGAATGAATCTCGTTCAAATACTTTAGGAGCTGGTCATCGTGCCAGCTTTCTTTTTGTATCGCAGGAAAGTACATTCTATCACACGTTTAGCATCAGTGAACAAGGGGACATACGGTCAGGATGGACGTAAGCCGACTGAGGATAACGCAGAAAATGGCCAGATTATCCCGCTTTGAGGCCTATGTTCCCCTGTCCACTGATGCTATGGTTCACTAAGATTAAAGGAGGATATATATGTCTATTTTTACAGGAGCGGGCGTTGCCCTGATCACACCTTTCCACGAGGATGGAAGTGTAAATTATACGAAGTTGACGGAGATTTTGGAGGAGCAGATTGCAGGCGGAACCGACAGTATCATCATCTGTGGAACCACAGGCGAGGCATCGACTTTGAGCCATGAGGAACACATCGAAGTGATTCGTTACACCTGTGAGGTGGTGAATCACCGCATTCCGGTCATTGCAGGAACTGGCTCCAACTGCACCGAGACGGCTTGCTATCTCTCTAAGGAAGCGGAGAGGGTGGGGGCAGACGGGCTGCTTTTGGTATCTCCTTACTACAATAAGGCGACACAGAAGGGGCTGATTGCACACTTTGGCACCATTGCTCAGTCTGTACATATCCCGATTCTTCTGTACAACATTCCGTCCAGAACCGGTGTGACCATACAACCGCAGACCATCGTGACTCTGGTAAAAGAATATAAGAACATTGTGGGAGTGAAGGAAGCGAGCGGAAACTTCTCTGCGATTGCACAGATGATGGCTTTGGCGAAGGAGCAGCTGAACGGAGAAATTGACGTGTATTCTGGAAACGACGATCAGGTGGTGCCGTTGTTGGCACTGGGCGGCAAGGGCGTAATTTCTGTGCTTTCCAACATCGCACCGGCACAGGTGCATGAGATGTGCGACTCTTATTTCAGAGGAGAGACCACAAAGAGTACCCAGATGCAGGTGGAGGCGATTCCGCTCATCAACGCACTGTTCTGTGAGGTGAATCCGATTCCAGTGAAGGCGGCGATGAATCTGATGGGCAAGGAGACGGGACCTTTGCGTATGCCTCTCACCACGATGGAGGAGGACAATCAGAAAGTCTTAAAGAAAGCGATGGAGGCGTACGGATTACTATGACAAAAATCATACTGCATGGCTGCAACGGCATGATGGGACAGACCATCAGCAGGTTGGCCAAGGAAGACGCTGCAGTGGAGATTGCGGCGGGAATCGATGTCAACACCGAGCAAAAATTTGACTATCCAGTCTATGCCTCTCTTGCGGAGTGCAAAGAGCAGGCGGATGTGGTGATTGATTTTGCTTCCATGAAAGCAGTGGATGGGCTGCTGGATTATTGTGGAGAGAACAAGCTTCCGGTGGTGCTTTGTACCACTGGTCTCACCAAGGAGCAGATAGAAAAGGTGGAGGAGACAGCCAAGAAGACGGCAGTGCTTCGCTCAGCCAATATGTCTTTGGGTATCAATCTCCTGCTCAAGTTGGTGCGGGAGGCGGCCGAGGTGCTGGCAAATGCCGGTTTTGATATGGAGATTGTGGAAAAACACCACAATCAGAAAAAGGATGCACCGAGCGGCACGGCTTTGGCCTTGGCGGAGGTGTTGAATGAGGCGGTGGACCATCGCTGTGAGTATACCTACGACCGCTCCACAAAGCATGAAAAAAGGGACAAAAATGAGATTGGCATCAGTGCGGTGCGAGGCGGAACCATCGTGGGAGAGCATGATGTGATTTTTGCGGGAACAGATGAGGTTGTGACCTTCAGCCACACAGCCTATTCTAAGAGCATTTTTGCAAAGGGAGCCATATCCGCAGCTAAGTTTTTGGCTGGAAAGGAAGCTGGCTTGTATACGATGAAGGAAGTCATCAGCTAAAGCAATCATAACCAATTATAACCAATTATAAATCTCTTTTTTAAACGCATACTAAGTGTATAGATACACAGGCACAAACAAAGTGCCGGTAACGTTTAGAAAGGAGATTTTTAATATGCAAAGAAAAAGTCAATGGGGATATTATGCAATGGGAGTGTTGATGCTCTGTGCTTTGCTTCTGTTTTCCGGTTGCGGAAAGAAGAACAATGGGGCAGCACAGTCCACCAGCAAAAGCGAAAGCACACAGAGTATGGAAACGCGAAAAGAGACGGAGAGTTCCACAAATACGGAGCAAAAGGCAGAGAAAGAAAGCACGAAGGACGACAGGACAGAAGCAGAGAAAGAGAGCAAAGAGGAGAGCACAGGTGTCCTAGATGGGGTGGTCAAGGATGTGGAAGATGGCATGGACAATCTGACCACGGGAACGACAGAGGCTCGTTGATGCATGGACAAAAAAGTTTTGCTTGCTTTCTCAGAGAAGCTGTATTATAATTTTTCCTGAACAAAGAAGGGCGTTTTATTTCAGTAACTTATAAATAGGAAAAATCAATTCTGCCGGAGATACAAGTATGCCCCATGCATACTTGTATCCGTGTGCAAGCTGACCAGAAAGACAGCTTGGCAGTCCGCAGCACGCCTGTGAAGGAGGAAAATTATGTACGACAAATACCAAAGTCCGCTCTCTGAGCGGTATGCAAGCCGTGAAATGCAGTATATTTTTTCGCCAGATATGAAATTTCGGACATGGAGAAAGCTCTGGATTGCTTTGGCTGAGACCGAGCATGAGCTGGGCCTGCCAGTGAGCGAGGAGCAGATTGCTGAGTTGAAGGAGCATCAGGATGACATCAATTATGAGGTGGCAAAAGAGAGAGAAAAGTTGGTGCGCCACGATGTGATGTCCCATGTGTACGCCTACGGCGTGCAGTGCCCCAAAGCAAAGGGCATCATTCATTTGGGAGCAACCTCCTGCTATGTGGGGGACAACACAGACATCATTGTGATGTGTGAGGCCTTAAAATTAGTAAAAAAGAAACTGGTGAATGTGATTCAGGAACTGTCCAAATTTGCGGAGGAGTACCGTGAGCTGCCGACTTTGGCTTTCACACACTTCCAGCCGGCACAACCGACCACAGTGGGTAAGAGGGCTTCTCTCTGGCTCATGGATTTGAAGCTGGACTTGGACGATCTGAACTATGTGCTGGATTCCCTGCGTCTGCTTGGCTCCAAGGGAACAACGGGAACGCAGGCGAGCTTTCTGGAGCTGTTTGAGGGCGACCATGAGAAATGTAAGGCTTTGGAGCAAAAGATTGCCGAGAAGTTGGGTTTTTCCGGCTGCTATCCAGTGTCCGGTCAGACCTATTCCAGAAAGAATGACAGCCGAGTGCTGAGTGTTCTTGCGGGGATAGCTCAGAGTGCACATAAGTTTTCCAATGACATCCGCCTGCTGCAGCACCTAAAAGAGGTGGAGGAACCTTTTGAGAAAAATCAGATTGGTTCTTCGGCAATGGCTTACAAGAGAAATCCGATGAGAAGTGAGAGAATGGCCTCTCTGGCCAACTATGTGATGTCGGATCTGATGAATCCTATGCTGGTGGCTTCCACACAGTGGTTTGAGAGAACGCTGGATGACTCTGCAAACAAACGCCTGAGCATTCCAGAAGGTTTCTTAGCAATCGACGGCATCTTGGATTTGTACTTAAACATCGTGGATGGTCTTGTGGTATATCCAAAAGTGATAGAAAAACATCTGTTGGCAGAATTGCCTTTCATGGCCACCGAGAACATTATGATGGATGCCGTGAAGGCAGGAGGCGACCGTCAGGAGCTGCATGAGAAAATCCGCACCTTATCCATGGAAGCCGGCCGCAACGTGAAGGAGAGAGGTCTGGATAACAATCTTTTGGAGTTGATTGCTAAGGACCCAGCCTTTGGACTTTCCTTGGAGGAACTGCAAAAGACGATGGAACCGACCCGCTACACCGGCCGTGCAAAACAGCAGGTGGAAGAGTTCTTGGAGGAGGTCATCGCACCGATTTTGGAGGAAAATAAAGAGCTGTTAGGATTGAAGGCAGAAATTAACGTATAAAAAGCCAGTGTAGCCTTGTCCTCTAAAGGGCATACCAAGGAAGGGGCAGGCACGCAGTCTGCCAATCGTTCCTACATAATGCGAACAAAGCTGCTGCAAGAGTTCTCGCTTGATTGGAGACTGTTGCAGCAGCTTTTTATAGGTATCGCTTCTTATCGCTTCGACTTAGATGTGAGGCGGAGACTGTGAAGGCTTTTTGATGGAAACTTTGTGCTTTAGAAGAGCGGATATTCTGGATTCGTAGTTGGAAAGTGCAAGAATCGCCTCTTTTCCTCGTGTGTCGGAGGCACGAAAACAGGCAAGAAGATGCACTTCCTGTGCAGTCAATTCCTCCGCTGGACGGGCAATATCCGTGCGTCCCATGAGATAGTCCACACTCACATTATAGTAAGTGGCAAGCAAAGAAAGCGATTCCAGATTTGGTTGACGTTTTCCGTTCTCATAAAAAGAATAAGCGACTCTGGATATATTTAAGATACGGGCAATGTCCGCCTGACTGGCGGAGACTGCAAGCCGTAGTTCTTTCAGTCGTTTTGCTACCATGCAGATAAACCTCCCTCTGTTAGTTGAAAATGGGACATTCTGCGAATGCAGATGTCCGTATACTGTTAAAATGCTGTCAATAGTATTCTGCAAAGCAATTTAATTATACAAATTTACTAGCCCTAACACCAGAATTACAGTCTATAAAAAACAAAGAGTAGCTAGCCTTCCCCGAATATGGACAATTTTTGGAGCTGTTAAAAGAAGTATGGTTACAGATTGTTACAAAATGTAATGAATTGGGAGAAAAAAGAGACGAGCAGAAATTTAAAAACGGTATTGATTTTAGAAAAGACTTCATATATACTGTACTCTGTTAAAAGTATGTAGATTTACAAATACTAGGAGGGATAAATATATGGTTAGAGCAGTTGTGGGAGCCAATTGGGGAGACGAGGGAAAGGGCAAGATCACAGATATGCTTGCAAAAGAGTCTGATATCATTGTCCGCTTCCAAGGTGGAAGCAATGCAGGACACACCATCATCAATAATTATGGCAGGTTCGCACTGCATTTGCTGCCATCCGGCGTGTTTTATGGTCATACTACCAGTGTGATTGGCAACGGAGTGGCATTGAACATTCCGTATTTATTTCATGAAGTGGAGAGTCTGGTGGCAAACGGTGTGCCGATGCCAAAGATTTTGGTGTCTGACCGTGCTCAGATTTTGATGCCGTATCACATCCTTTTTGACCAATATGAGGAAGAGCGGCTTGGAAAGCATTCCTTTGGCTCCACCAAATCTGGAATTGCGCCATTTTATTCCGATAAGTATGCAAAGATTGGTTTTCAGGTCAGTGAGCTCTTTGATGAGGAGACTCTCAAGGAGAAGGTAGAGCAGGTTTGTGCACTCAAGAATGTCCTGTTGGAGCATTTGTATCATAAGCCGCTGCTGGATAAGGAAGAGCTGTATCAGACCCTGCTTTCCTATCGGGATATGGTGGCTCCTTATGTGTGCGATGTTTCCTCCTATTTACGCAAGGCCATCCAAGAGGGAAAGAATATCCTTCTGGAGGGACAGTTGGGTTCTCTGAAGGACCCAGACCATGGAATTTATCCGATGGTGACCTCCTCCTCTACCTTGGCCGCTTATGGTGCAATCGGGGCAGGAATCCCTCCCTATGCCATCCAAAACATCACCACTGTGGTGAAGGCTTATTCCAGTGCAGTGGGAGCCGGAGCTTTTGTCAGTGAGATTTTTGGGGATGAGGCTGAGGAGCTGCGCCGCCGTGGAGGCGATAAGGGCGAGTACGGAGCAACCACCGGAAGACCGAGACGTATGGGCTGGTTTGATGCGGTGGCAAGCCGCTATGGCTGCCAGATTCAGGGAGCTACGGAGGCTGTTTTGACCGTGGTGGATGCTTTGGGCTATCTGAAGGAGATTCCGATCTGTGTGGGTTATGAGATTGACGGCGTTGTGACGAAGGACTTCCCAACCACAGTCAAGTTAGAGAAGGCAAAACCGGTGTACGAGGTGCTTCCAGGCTGGGAGTGCGACATCAGAGGCATCAAAAAGTATGAGGAGCTTCCGGAAAATTGCCGCAAGTACATTGAAAAAATTGAGGAAGAGTTGGGCGTGCCGGTCGCTATGGTTTCCAATGGACCAGGACGTGAAGATATTATTATGAAAGGCAGATAAGAAAAGATGGAAAGATTAGTAGGAACCGTTTCCCGTGGAGTGCGTGCTCCCATCATCCGTCAGGGAGATGACCTGACAGCGATAGTGGTGGACTCTGTGTTGGCAGCGGCAAAGAGTGAGGGCTTCTCCCTGCACGATAGGGATGTGGTTGCTGTCACGGAGGCCGTTGTGGCCAGAGCACAGGGCAACTATGCGACGGTGGAGCAGATTGCAAAGGATGTCAGACAAAAATTTGCAGAGGAGACGGTGGGAGTTCTGTTTCCAATTTTGAGCCGCAACCGCTTTGCCATCTGTTTAAAGGGCATTGCCAGCGGCTGCAAAAAGATTGTGCTGATGCTCAGTTATCCCTCCGATGAAGTGGGAAACCATCTGATTTCTTTGGATGCATTGGACGAGAGTGGCGTGGACCCTTGGAGGGATGTGCTCTCGGAGACAGAATATCGGGAGAAATTTGGTTGCCAAAAGCACACTTTCACGGGAGTGGACTACGTGGAGTATTATAAGAATCTCATTGAGGAATGCGGAGCCGAGGCAGAGATTATATTTGCCAACAATCCCAAGGCCATCTTGGATTATACAAAAACCGTGCTGACCTGTGACATCCACAGCCGTGAGAGAACGAAGAGAATCTTGCGTATGGCAGGAGCGACGAAGGTGTACGCACTGGATGATATTTTGACAGAGAGTGTGGACGGAAGCGGCTGCAATCCGCAGTATGGTCTCTTGGGTTCCAACAAGGCGACGGAGACGAGTGTAAAGCTTTTCCCAACGCACTGCGAGGAGTTTGTGACGGCGGTTCAGCAGTCCTTGTTTGAGAAGACTGGAAAGAAAATGGAGGTCATGGTTTACGGAGACGGAGCCTTCAAGGACCCTGTTGGAAAGATTTGGGAGCTTGCCGACCCCGTGGTTTCGCCAGCCTACACCAGCGGTCTGGGCGGAACACCGAACGAGGTGAAATTAAAATACCTTGCGGACAACCATTTTGCCAATCTTTCGGGAAGCGAGCTGAAGGAAGCGGTTTCTGACTACATTCGCAAGAAGGATGAGAAAGCAGAGAATCTGACTGGAAATATGGTTTCTCAGGGAACCACACCGAGAAGACTGACCGATTTGATTGGTTCTCTGGCAGACCTGACCAGCGGAAGCGGTGACAAGGGAACCCCCATCATTTTGATTCAGGGATATTTTGACAATTATACCAATTGATGCCAGAGGTTGGCAGGGAAAAGGCTCAAGGTCATAAGAGAATCTTGGAACCTGCAAACGAAGGGAAAGAAAGAATTACCATATAGAAAATACCATGCCTGAGAGTATGGAGAAGTGGGGAATGCTGCAAAGGGATGAAGCCATCGTTTGTGGTGTTCCCCTATATGCATGATACCGGAGACCTAAGTTCCTTGTACAGAGCAATCCGGTATCCTAGGGTTCAAAAGTTGACAAGAAGATGCTTGAAAATGGGACTTTATGGAGGAAAGAGACATGAGTGAGGCAGCAAAACGAATCGAAGCGTTGCGCAAAAAGATGGCGGAATATGGCATGACAGCTTACTATGTGCCGACATCGGATTTTCATGAGTCAGAATATGTGGGAGCACATTTTAAGGGAAGAAGTTACTTGACTGGCTTTACCGGTTCAGCGGGAACAGCGGTCATTACACAGGAGGAGGCCGGTCTCTGGACGGATGGCAGATATTTTGTGCAGGCAGCCAAGCAGCTGGAAGGCAGCGGCATCACTCTCTACCGCATGGGACAGGAGGGGGTGCCCACGGTGGACGAATATTTGCAGCAGACACTCTCGAAAGGAGATACGCTGGGCTTTGACGGTCGGGTGGTGAATGCCCTTGCTGGAGAGAAGATGGAGGCAGCGTTGGGAGCGAAGGGAGTTTCCCTTGTGTACGACAAAGACTTGGTGGGCGAAATCTGGGAAGAGAGACCGCCTCTTTCCAAGGAAGCCGTTTGGATTTTAGAGGAGAGATATGCGGGCTGCTCGGCGAAGGAAAAGATAGCCAATCTCAGAGAAGAGATGAAAAAGCGTCAGGCCAGTGTGCATATTTTGACGACGCTGGATGATATTGTATGGCTTTTAAACATCCGAGGCAACGATGTGCCTTGCAATCCAGTGGTTTTGAGCTACGCTGTGGTGACCTTAGATGCTTTGTATCTGTTTATTCAGGAGGAGACTCTAAGTGCTGAGGTGAAGGCCTATTTGGAGGGACTGTCTGTGAGCATCCGTCCTTATGGGGCGATATATGAGTTTGTGAAGCAGTGGAAAAAAGAGAAGGTGCTCTTGGAGAAGGCAAAAATCAATTATGCGATTGACAAAAATCTGGATGCCTCCAACGAGAAGATAGATGAGATGAATCCTACGGCTCTCGCAAAGGCCATCAAGAACCCCATCGAGGTGGAAAACATCCGCAAGGCTCACATCAAAGATGGGGTGGCTGTGACCAAGTTTATTTACTGGCTGAAGAAAAACATTGGAAAGATTCCGATGGATGAGATTTCGGTTTCCGATAAGTTAGAGAGTTTGAGACGGGAGCAGGAGGGAAATCTGGGCTTAAGCTTTACCACCATCTCTGCCTATGCGGACAATGCGGCAATGTGCCATTATTCGGCAAGCAAGGAGAGCAACCGTGTCCTAGAACCTAGAGGCCTATATCTGGTGGATTCCGGTGGTCAGTACTACGAGGGAACCACGGACATCACGAGAACCATTGCCTTGGGAGAAGTGGAGGCCAAGCAGAAGGAGCACTTTAGCTTGGTTGCAGCCAGTATGCTGAGACTGGCGGACACAAAATTTTTGCACGGAGTCAGTGGATTGAATCTGGACTATGTGGCAAGGGAGTTGTTCTGGAGACGGGGACTGGATTTCAATCATGGAACCGGACATGGAGTGGGCTATCTGTTGAACGTGCATGAGAGACCGAATCAGTTCCGCTGGAAGACCACACCGGACCGAAAAAACGTGTGTGCTTTTGAGGAAGGAATGGTGACCTCAGATGAGCCAGGACTGTACTTTGAGGGCAGCCATGGCATTCGCACGGAGAATCTTTTGGTTTGCGTGAAGGACGAGAAGACGGAGTTCGGACAGTTTATGCGGTTTGAGCACCTGACCTTTGCTCCCATTGATTTGGATGCGATAGATACGGACTTTTTGGAGGCAAGAGACATCGCTCTGCTGAACGCTTACCATAAGGCAGTGTACGAGAAGATTGCTCCGTACCTAGATGAGGAAGAGAGAGCATGGCTGAAAGAAGCGACGAGAGAAATCTAAGAGATGAGCAGAACCAGCTTGGGAAAGAGAGGATGCTTGCACTCACAGAGCCGCTGCTGGCGTGGTACGCTGCCAACGCCAGACAGCTTCCTTGGCGGGAGAGTCCGGATGCCTATCGAGTTTGGATTTCGGAGATCATGCTGCAGCAGACAAGGGTGGAGGCGGTCAAGCCCTATTATGAGAAGTTTCTCTTGGCCTGCCCCCATCCAGCTGCTCTGGCTGTGATGGAGGAGGATAGCCTGATGAAGCTCTGGGAGGGCTTGGGCTACTACAGTCGTGCCAGAAATCTAAAAAAGGCAGCTGCCGTTCTCTGTGAGAAGTTTGGTGGAGAGTTACCCAAAAGCTATGAGGAACTTTTGACTCTTCCCGGCATTGGCAGCTACACGGCAGGAGCCATCGCCTCCATCGCATATGGGATTGCAGTTCCGGCAGTGGATGGCAACGTTCTTCGGGTGCTCTCCCGTGTCCTGTTAAGGGATGCGGATGTCTCAAAACCGGAGACCAAGAGGGAGGCGGAACGGTTGCTGCGGGCGGTTATGCCCACGGATAGGGCAGGGGCCTATAACCAAGCTTTGATGGAACTGGGAGCTATGGTCTGTATCCCGAATGGGGCACCCAGATGCGATGTCTGTCCCCTCGCCTCTTTGTGTCTGGCCTGTCAAAAAAAGGTACAGAGCGAATTTCCTGTAAAGACAGCAAAGAAGGCAAGAAGGCAGGAGGAACGAACCGTGCTTTTGCTCAGGGATGCCAAGGGACTGTTGTTGCATAAGAGGGCGAAGAAGGGATTGCTTTCTGGTCTGTATGAGCTGCCTAACTTTTTGGGACATCTGACGGAGGAGGAACTGCTCTCGGAAATCGGGCTGGACAGAAAAGGGGCGAATGTCACTGCACTTCCAGCTGCCAAACACATTTTTTCTCATTTGGAATGGCAGTTGGCCGGATACTTGGTTTGGGTGGAAGATATGCAACAGACTCTCTTATTTTTGGGAGGAGAGAAAAAGCAATATTTTTGTGTGAGTAAGGAGGAACTGGAGAGCCGCTATGGACTTCCCAGTGCATTCTTGGCTTACAGAGAGTGGATGCAGTAGCCAGAAATGAGAAGGGGAGGGGAGAATACGCTCAGAGAGCGTGCTTGTCAGTGGATGAGAACAGGAGGAATGTATTGTGAGAAGACTGCTTTTTATCATCAATCCTCGCTCCGGAAAGGAGCAGATACGCAGCAGACTGTTGGAGATTTTGGACATTTTTGTCAAGGCAGGTTATCGTCCGGAGGTGTTTGTGACACAGGCACAGGGAGATGCCATGCGAATTGCCGAGCAGTGGGGAGCAAGATATAAGCTGGTGGTGTGCAGCGGAGGGGATGGCACCTTGAATGAGGTGATAAACGGGCTGATGCGCACCAAGAAGATGCCCCGTTTGGGCTACATTCCGGCCGGTTCTACCAACGATTTTGCCACCAGTCTCCATCTTTCCAAGCAAATGAAAACAGCGGCCAAAACCGCCGTGAGCGGCACACCCTTTGCCGTCGATGTGGGAAGACTGGGAGAGAGGCATTTTATTTACATTGCTGCCTTCGGTGTTTTCACGGATGTCTCCTACATGACCCCGCAGGAAACCAAAAATGTTCTGGGGCATCAGGCCTATATGCTGGAAGCGGTGAAACGCTTGCTGCAGATTCGCCCCTATCACATGAAGGTGAGCTATGAGGCAGGTGAAATAGAGGGAGATTTTATCTTTGGCATGGTCACCAACACTAGAAGTGTGGGCGGATTTAAGGGCCTAATCAATCAGGAGGTAGAGTTGGATGACGGGCAGTTTGAGGTACTTTTGATTGCCATGCCCAAAAATCCGATGGATTTCAATAATATCATCTCCTATATGTTTTTTAAAGAAGAAAAAAATGAATATGTACACAAATTTAAGGCGAAGAGCATAAGAGTGGAGGCCGCAGATGCCACCGATTGGGTGGTGGATGGAGAGTTCGGCGGCAGCTACACCAACGTAGAGATTCACAATCAGAGACAGGCGGTTCAGATTTTGCAGGACTATGTCAAAAAGTGAAA
>JAUNGR010000039.1:0-2371 GCA_030524485.1 bacterium
AGAAGGCATCCAAAAGGGTAAAGAAGAGGGGCGTTTTATTTCAATGGAACAATTAGTGTCGAATGCCCATATGTCCAAAGAAGAAGCGATGAAACTTTTGAATTTTTCTTCAGAAGAAAAAGAAGCTTATAAACAGTGGAAAAAAGAATCCTAATGTAGTAAAAATCTTCTATATCAAATAGTAAGTCATAAGTATCTCCAAACCGAGAGTGCTATGTAGTGCTATTATCATATTATATCAAAAAAACGTTTAAGCTCAAAAAAGAGCAAAGGATTTTCCTTGTAAATAAAGGAAAAATCGAGGTTTGGAGGTAAAAACAAGAAAAGTAAGTAGGTGATAACGTCGGAATTTTCCTAGTACTACGACGGAAGATAGGGAATGTCGCTTGTCAAGCAGAAGCCTAGTCAACTCTCCATCACCTAAAAATAGTAGGAGGAACAACCTAAAAATTTTCACCCCTTAAATTGTAAAACAATGTAAAACATTTATAAACTTTTGGTTGACAACACTTGCAAAAAACCATATAATAAAAACAAACAGTGGAAGGGGTGATTTAATGGCTACAACAAATATAAATGTTCGTGTTGATACAGAATTAAAGAAGTCTGCAGAAAGCTTATTTGCCGATTTGGGACTTAGTATGTCTGCTGCAATTACTATGTTTCTTAAAAGTGCAGTCAACCACGATGGAATACCATTTGAAGTAAAGCGTATGACACCGAATGCTGAAACTAGAGCAGCACTTGCAGAATACGATGAAATGAAGAAAAATCCCAGTAATTATAAGAAATATGCTTCTTTTAACGAATTGATGGATGAGGTGTTTACAGATGCTTAATATCGTTTCTTCGAATCAATTCAAAAAAGACTTGAAGCTCGCTAAGAAGAGAGGTTTCAAATTGGAGCGTCTTGCTAAGGTAGTCGATATGTTGGCGGCACAGCAGCCTTTGGATGAGAAGTATAGAGACCATAGCTTAAGTGGAAATTATCGAAGATTTCGTGAATGTCATATTGAGCCAGACTGGTTGTTGGTATATTGTGTAGACGATAATGAATTGGAGTTGTTTTTGTTTCGTACGGGCACACATTCGGATCTCTTTTAAACTAAGTTAAGTCGGAGTAGTTCGCAGCAAGATACGTTAATAAATTCTTTTATTTGTCATGGATGGTCAACTCTCCATTACCTTTAGGTGGTAGGGCGTTGACCTTTTGTGTATCTGTAATACAGGTAGATTGAAGAGTGTATTTGGGGGGAAACGGAGACAGCCGAAGCTCGTGACAGAGAGAGTGAGCAGACCATGCTGAGATGTCGGTACTTAGACGCAGTTTTTTTGCGTCTTATGTACCCGCTACATCGAAGCCTGAGCGAGAGCGTGTCTGAGCACCTCTGCTGTCACAGCACGGCGTTTGAGGAACGGTATAAGGGGAGTCAGCCTGAGCGAGAGCGTGTCTGAGCACCTCTGCTGTCACAGCTAGGCGTTTGTGGAATGGTAAATGGGGAACGGTCGATGGGGAACAGCAGAGGTGCAAGAGGTGAAATACGGAAGGAGAAGAAAAAAGTGAGTGAACAGCGAAAAAGTCGAAAAAAACAGGTTTCTGCGGGGAGACAGTTTCTCTGCTGGAGCCTTTGTTATACCATTTGCTTTGTTTTGCTTGCCTTGATAATTTGGCAGCCTTTTTACAGGGAAGGAAGAAGCTTTATCTGGGGCTATGATGGTCTTTACCAGACGTATACGGCAATGCAATACTACAGTCGTTATTGGAAGGAGTTTTTTTCCTCTGTGCTAGCGGGGCATCCTTCCCTCCCCATGGTGGATTCTACGGTGGGACTGGGCTTTGATGTGTTTACCAGCCTGAATCACTATGGATTTGGTGACCCCTTACAGCTTGTTTCGCTTTTGTTCACGGAGGAGACGATGGAAGTGGGCTATGCTTTTCTGACGCTGCTTCGTTTTTATCTGGCGGGCTTGGCCTTTGGGGCTTATGCTATGTTTGTCACGGAAAGAAAGAGGGCGATACTGCCTCTTCTTGCCGGTGCGATTTCGTATTGTTTTTGTGGCTTTGCCTTGTATGCTGGGGTGAGACATCCATATTTTATGAATTCTTTGATTTATCTTCCTCTGCTTTTGCTTGGAGCGGAGCGGATTCTTCAGGGAAAGAGAGGAACCTTGCTGACTTTGATGGTAGCGGTGGCGGCTTGCAGCGATTTTTATTTCCTGTATATTTTGACTTTTCTTACTTTTTCTTATGCCCTTGTTCGGTATTTTTGCCGTTATGCGTGTGTTCCTAGGGGGATGGGAGAGAAAAGAGGAAAGGAAGAAGAGAAAGGGGAGAGAAAGGGGAAAGAGAGGGAAGAGAGAGAAGGGAGAG
>JAUNGR010000039.1:2381-7642 GCA_030524485.1 bacterium
ACACGAAACAGCACAGACAAACGACACAGAAAGGGGACTAATCTGGGGAGGGTCTTAGGAGCGGGAGTGGGCAGTTATCTGCTGGGCTTGGCTCTGGGAGCTTTTTGTCTGCTTCCAAATGTGCTGGCGTTTTTTGGGAATGCCAGAAGTGGTATTTCGACCTCGGCCATTTCGTCGATTCCGGATTTGAGCTGGCTGCTGTATTCTAAGGAGTTTTATTTGCAGCTGCTGAGAGGTTTCTTTTTTCCAGAGTATTCGGTGCAGTATTGGTGCATTTTGAGCTTTTGTCCGGCGGTTCTTTTGGGCTTTTTTTGTCTGTTCAGAGAGAAAAAGCAGGGGAGAGGTCAAGGGGAAGGCTTTGGAGTCTGGTTTGTGCTGTTGACGGTGTGGCTGCTGCTTCCCTGTTGCGGTTATATGCTCAACGGTTTTAGTTATGTCAGTCACCGCTGGCTGTACGCTTATGCCTTCTGTCTTTCTTGGTTTTTGACTTTGGGAATCGAGAATATGGGAGAGAGAAAGCCTTGGGAGTTAGGGGCTTACTTTGGGCTTCTTGCTGTGGCTGCTGGACTTGCCTATCTGGCAGGTGAGAGCAGGCGTGAGTTGTCTGGGGTGTTGTTACTGTCGCTGGGAATGGGATTTTTCCTATTTTTGAGTGGGAAGGATGAAAGATGGTTGCCAGTGGGGCGTTTTGGAATGCTTTTGGGGACAGGTCTTTTTTGCGTATTTTCTGCAAACTATCTGTACACAGCCGAGGGCTTGCACTATACGGCGGAGTTTCAGGAGGCTGGGACGGCTCTTCAAACGATGACTCAGGTTTCGGAGGCACAGTGGAAGGAAGAGATGGAGCCGGATGTTTTTTATCGGGTGGAGGGAGATACGATAAGCGAAGCCAATTATGGGATGTTAACGGGAATCAATGGCACGAACCCCTTCTTTAGTATTGTGCCAGAGACGGTTTATCGCTTTATGCACAATTTGGAGAATCCAGATTCCAAGTTTCCAAACTGGTACAATGGAATGGGGGATAGGGCAGCTCTTATGAGTCTGGCTTCGGTGCGTTATTTTGCCATGGGAACGAACTGTGGCAGTACACAGGTGCTGCCATTTGGATATGAGAAGATAGCAGAGTCGGAGTCTGGAAGTCTGTATGAGAGTCCTTATGCCCTGCCATTGGGCTACACCTATGAGGCTGTCATCTCGGAGGAGGAGATGGAGAGTTTGGAGGGAGGTATTCAGAGGCAGCAGGCCTTGATGCAGGCAGCAGAGCTACCAAAAGAGGCAATAGAGGAGATAGAAAAAGAAGGAATGGAGGAGATGGATTTTACTATCTTAAGGGGAGAGGAGCTGCAGTTGGAGGAGCAGCGGCTAGATTATGAGATTGTAGCGATGGAAAATCTGACTTGGGATAGGGAGACGAAGGCCTTTGTTGTGGGGGAAGGCGGAGGAAGTATTAAGCTGCATTTTGAGGGAGAGGCAGGAGCAGAGACTTATGTGAGGATGCTGAACTTTGATACCGATGGCTCCGGTCAGGAATTGATTTATTATTTTGTGGGGGATGGAGAGAGTGAGAAGAAAATTTATCTGAGTTCCAATCTAAGTGTCTGGGATGGGAAGTTCAAGACCTCTCTGACAGCGGTGGGAAATGGAGAGGAAGTCTGTGATAGGGCTGTCATTCGTGTGCCTTTTGCTGGAAGCTATCATCTGGAGGAGATTGAGGTTTATTCCCTGCCAATGCAGAGTTTTTGTGAACAGGCAGAGAAGTTGAGAGAGGAGAGCCTAGACGGAAACTTGGTGGGAAATCGGGTAGAGGGCAATATTTCGGTTTCATCGGATAAGATACTTTGCCTTAGTTTGCCCTACAGTGGGGGCTGGAGTGCAAAGGTGGATGGAAAGGATGTTTCGGTGTGGAAGTGCAATGGAATGTTTTTGGCTATTTTGGTTCCAGAAGGAAGTCATAGGGTGGAATTTTCTTATCGAACACCGGGGCTATTTTGGGGAATGGGTATCAGTGTGCTGGCATTTTTGTGGTGGATAATGTGCCATACAAAATACACATTCGCATATACGAAACGAAAACGGATATATGAATAATAGTAGAAAATGAAAGTGCTTTCATTGAAAAAATTTTGCATTTTGTACAAGTTTTTTTCAAAAAATGAGAAAATCATCTTTACTAGAACAAAAAATGTGGTATAATAGCAAAGGCACACAGATAAAAAGCAACAGAACATATCTGTAATAACAGAGGTTGGGGGAGAGTACCCCGATTGTTTTAGGAGGAAAAATACTTATGGCAAAATGGGTTTATATGTTCAAGGAAGGCAAAGCTGAGATGAGAAACCTGTTAGGCGGTAAGGGAGCTAACTTAGCAGAGATGACTAACTTAGGTCTGCCGATTCCGCAGGGCTTCACCGTAACGACTGAGGCTTGTACAGATTATTACACCAGCGGCAAACAGATTACAGAAGAGATTCAGGGCCAGATTTTTGAGGCTTTATCCAAGCTGGAAGAGATTCAGGGAAAGAAATTCGGTGATACCAAAGACCCGCTTCTGGTATCTGTACGTTCTGGAGCAAGAGCTTCCATGCCGGGTATGATGGACACCATTCTGAACTTAGGTTTGAACGATGAGGCAGTGGAAGGCTTCGCTGAGAAGACTGGCAATCCGAGATTCGCATACGATTCTTACAGAAGATTTATTCAGATGTTCTCCGATGTTGTTATGGAGGTTCCGAAGTCCTTCTTTGAGAAGATTATTGATGAAATCAAAGAGGCAAAGGGTGTTAAGTTTGACACCGAGCTGACAGCTGATGATTTGAAGGAGCTGATTGTTCGCTTTAAAGCTGTTTACAAAGAGAAGATGAACGGCGAGGAGTTCCCGCAGGAGCCAAAGACACAGTTGATGGAAGCTGTGAAGGCTGTGTTCCGTTCTTGGGACAATCCTCGTGCGATTGTATACCGCCGTATGAATGATATTCCAGGTGACTGGGGTACTGCTGTAAACGTACAGGCGATGGTATTTGGAAACATGGGCAATACTTCTGGTACAGGTGTTGCTTTCACTCGTAACCCATCCACTGGTGAGAAGGGCATTTATGGTGAGTATCTGATCAATGCACAGGGCGAGGACGTAGTTGCAGGTGTTCGTACTCCTCAGCCAATCACCAAGCTGGCAGAGGATTTGCCAGAGTGCTACGATGAGTTCATGAATCTTGCTATGAAGCTGGAGAACCACTATCGTGATATGCAGGATATGGAGTTCACCATTCAGGAAGGCAAGCTGTACTTCTTACAGACACGTAATGGAAAGAGAACCGCACAGGCAGCTATCAACATTGCTTGTGATTTGGTAGATGAAGAAAAGATCACTCCAGAGGAGGCAGTTTGCAGAATCGAGGCTAAGTCCTTAGACCAGCTTCTGCATCCAACCTTTGACGCAAAGGCTCTGAAAGAGGGCGAGGTGATTGGTTCCGCACTTCCGGCATCTCCGGGTGCAGCAGCAGGTAAGGTATATTTTACCGCTGAGGAAGCAAAGGAAGCACATGAGAAGGGCGAGAGAGTCATTCTGGTTCGTCTTGAGACCTCTCCAGAGGACATTGAGGGTATGCACGCATCCGAGGGTATCCTGACCGTTCGTGGTGGTATGACCTCTCACGCAGCTGTAGTGGCTCGTGGTATGGGAACCTGCTGTGTATCTGGTTGTGGAGAGATTAAGATTGACGAGGAGGCAAAGACCTTTGAGTTGGGCGGCTACACCTTCGTAGAGGGGGATTACATCTCCTTAGACGGAAGCACAGGAAAGATTTACAAGGGCGACATCAAGACCGTTGAGGCTGGCGTGAGCGGCAACTTCGGACGTATCATGGCTTGGGCAGATGAGTTTAGAACTCTCCGTGTCCGCACCAATGCAGACAACCCAACCGATACCTTGAACGCTGTGAAGTTAGGTGCAGAGGGCATCGGCCTTTGCCGTACCGAGCATATGTTCTTTGAGCCAGACAGAATTCCGAAGATTCGTAAGATGATTCTTTCTGAGACTGCTGAGGCAAGAGAGGCTGCATTGAATGAGCTGCTTCCATTCCAGAAGGGCGACTTCAAGGCTATGTACAAGGCTCTGGAAGGCAAGCCAATGACCGTTCGTTACTTAGACCCGCCGCTGCATGAGTTTGTTCCTACCAACGAGGAGGACATCGCAGCATTGGCGAAGGATATGGGACTGACTGTTGAGCATGTAAAGGCAACCTGTGATGCTCTGCATGAGTTTAACCCGATGATGGGACATCGTGGCTGCCGTCTGGCTGTTACTTATCCAGAGATTGCTAAGATGCAGACAAGAGCCGTTATGGAAGCTGCTATCGAAGTGAAAGAGGAGTGCGGCTATGACATCGTTCCAGAGATTATGATTCCTCTGGTAGGCGAGAAGAAAGAGTTAAAATATGTAAAAGACATCGTGGTAGAGGTGGCAGAGCAGGTAAAAGTAGAGAAGAATTCCGACATGGAATACCACATCGGTACTATGATTGAGATTCCTCGTGCCGCTTTGACTGCCGATGCAATTGCTGAGGAGGCAGAGTTCTTCTCCTTCGGTACCAACGATTTGACGCAGATGACCTTCGGCTTCTCCCGTGATGACGCAGGTAAGTTCTTAGATTCCTACTATAAGGCTAAGATTTATGAGTCTGACCCATTTGCAAAACTTGACCAGACTGGTGTAGGTCAGCTGGTACAGATGGCAGCAGAGAAAGGCCGCAAGACCAGACCAAACATCAAGTTGGGTATCTGTGGAGAGCATGGTGGAGACCCGTCTTCCGTAGAATTCTGCCACAAAGTAGGTCTGACCTATGTATCCTGCTCCCCATTCCGTGTGCCGATTGCACGTTTGGCAGCAGCACAGGCAGCTATCAACAATAAATAAAAATATCTTGTGTGAATGAATTCGGTATCATAAAGGGCGATGGACCTTTTGATTCGAACATTACATGTTGTGAGGATAAGCGTATCATTAGAAATAGTGATACGCTTATTTATAATGAGTCAGACAGAAAGCCCATTGCCTTTAGGCGATGGGTAGTTCACGAATACGGAGGGCAAGGTGTCAGTACTACAGGATATTTGTTTGTGTTCTTGCTTTATTATTTGACTATTGTTATAATATACTTATATAACTCCAAGAAATTGATATAAGTATAATATGATATTAGAGTCAAGAGGTCATAATATTGTAGTTCCGAGAAAATAGTGCAAGTATGGAGGTGTTTTTA
>JAUNGR010000039.1:7652-21243 GCA_030524485.1 bacterium
CTATTGTAAGAGATGAACAGGTCATTAAGGTATTACGGCAGTATAACCCATGGTGGCGTAATCCATCTGTAATCAAAGAGGAGAGTAAACCACAGAAGCGGCTTGCTTATTATGAGGCACTTAAAATAATAAAGCATAAAACGCTCCGGCGTTTTACAGTATTGTCTGGAGCAAGACGTGTAGGTAAGACAACGATTATGTATCAGATGATAGAGAATCTGATAGACGAGGGCGTAAGTCCAAAAAACATTTTGTATGTGTCTTTTGATAATCCTATCGTGAAGCTTGTTAATGTGGAGACGATTCTTTTCATTTATGACTCCCTTTATCCGATTGAAGGATTAAAGTATGTCTTCTTTGATGAAATACAATATACAGAGCATTGGGAATTATGGATGAAAGTGATTTATGACAGCAGAAAGGACATTTATTTGACTGCAACAGGTTCGGCTAGTCCAATATTAGAAAAAGGTTCAACTGACAGTGGTACGGGTAGATGGAGTATTTTGAAGATACCAACAATGTCATTTTATGAGTATTGCCAATTGCTTCAGCTTGAAGAACCGATTTTACCAGATAACCTAAAACTCACGAAGCTCGTGAAAATGAACACTGCGGAGTTGGGCGATTTGATGGATAAATTTGCTCCTTTGGAGGGGCATTTCAACCGCTATCTGATGATTGGTGGTTTTCCAGAGCTTGTATTGTCTAATGATGATATTTACGCTCAAAGAATGCTTCGTGAAGATGTGGTGGATAAGGTGATCAAGAGAGATGTGCTTACCCTGTTTCATATTAGAAGCCCACTTCTAATGGAAAAATTATTTTTGTATCTTTGTATGAATTCTACGGAGATTTTTAGCATAAGTACAGCAGCAAAAGAATTAGAGAATATCTCTGTCAGTACCATTGAGGGGTATTTGGAAGCTCTTGAAATGTCTAATCTTATCTATTTGGCGAAGTCGATAGATGTAGGGAGTAAGGGAGCATTAAAAGGCAAACCTAAAATTTTTATTGCTGATGCAGCTATTCGTAATGCTGTGTTGATGATAGAAGATGTATTAGCTGATGAAAAGGAACTTGGAGCGATGGTGGAAGCCACTGTGTATAAACATATCGTGTCTTTCTATCAAGGAAGTACGGTGCAGCTCGGCTATTTCAGAAAGGCAAAGGACAACCAGAAAGAGGTTGATGTGGTGGTGGAGCTGCCCCGTGAAAAAATTCTCTGTGAGGTCAAATACCGCAGTAATTCTCATATTTCCGCCACAGATGCTATCGTGGAGCTTTGTAAGGATGAAAAATCAAAGATTACCAACGCTTTCCTTATAACAAAGCGGTTAGATGATTTTGGCATAGCAAGACATGAAACAGCAGTACCAATTATGCGGGTACCTGCCATAGCATTTTTGTATCTTTTAGGGAAGGCAGAAGCGGATGGACAAAATGGGAAATTGTAGTCAAGCAAGGTTTTTCTTACAAAATACTTGACGCTAGAAAAAAAATCCATTATAATGAGGCTCGTGAGTATCTGTTTGGAGTAAAGAAAAATAGAGATTTTGATGAGTGAAGGAGGAGCAAACGATTATGGAAAACGCCGATAGTGACGCGGACCCTTATCCTACTGTTCCATATAAGTTACGAATATAAATGAGGCATAGCCGTAGAATTTCTTTTTACGGTTATGTCTTTTTGTGTTTGTAATTCTGCCCACATAAGGGAAGGGCAGTCAAAAAGGGAATCTAAGGATAGAGAAAGGGAATTGATTAAAAATGGGAAATGAAAGTGTTTTATTGATTATTATTGTATGTTGTGTGATTATGTCTGCTTATTTTTCAGCGACGGAGACCTCGTTTCTGTCTCTCAATCGAATCAGAATCAAAAATATGGCTTCCAAGGGCAATAAGAGGGCAGAGCTGGTGACCCAGTTGTGTGAGAATTATGACAGTTTGCTCTCTACCATTCTGGTTGGAAATAACATTGTAAATATTTTGAGTGCGTCTTTGTCCACCTTGATTTTTGTAAAGTTTTTGGGAGATGAGGCCGGAGCCAGTATTTCTACGGTTGTGACAACCATTGTTGTCCTGATTTTCGGTGAGGTATCCCCGAAGAGCATTGCCAAGGAGTCTCCGGAAGCGTTTGCGATGTTTTCTGCACCGATTATTCATACATTGATGGTAATTTTGACTCCAATTAATTTCTTCTTCAAACAGTGGAAAAAGCTGCTTTCTAAGATTTTCCACTCTGCAGAGGATAGCGGAATCACGGAGGAAGAGATTCTGACTATGGTGGAAGAAGCTGAGCAGGACGGAAGCATTGACAAGGAGGAGAGTTCTCTGATTCGCAATGCCATTGAGTTTAATGACATGGATGCGATGGATATTTGCACCCCACGAGTGGATGTGGTGGGAATCCCGACCGATGCGACGAAGGAGGAAGCGGCACAGTTGTTCAAGGAGTCCGGCTACTCCAGACTTCCTGTTTATGAGGAGTCTTTGGACCAGATTGTTGGTATTTTGTATCAGAAAGACTTCTATAATAAGGTATATCACAACGGATGTGAGATTACAGAGGTGCTGCGTCCAGTCTACTTCACCACCAAGAACAAGAAGATTGATAGCTTGTTAAAAGAACTGCAGCAGAAGAAGATGCACATTGCTGTGATTGTGGATGAGTTCGGCGGTACCATCGGAATTGTCACAATGGAAGATATCATTGAGGAAATTGTGGGTGAGATTTGGGATGAACACGATGTGATAGAGAGAGACATTGTGGAGCTTTCCGAGAGCGAATATATGTTGTCCGGAAAAGCCAGCATTGAGAAAGTCTTTGAGATGCTTGGCAGGGAAGAGGACGAGGAGATGGATGTTCTGACCGTCAGCGGATGGGTGATGGAGCAGCTGGGACGGATTCCGGTGGTAGGAGACAGTTTCGATTGCGAGAACATGCATGTGGAAGTCGTGGAGATGAAGGAAAAGAGAATCGAGAAGGTTCACCTTGCCATTGTGAACAAAGTCGAAGAGGCGGAAGCTTCTGAGGCATCCTAAGCAAGAGCCGTATTTGCAGAATGTGATAAAGTCACGGATAAAAACCAAAAAATGGTTTATACTCCTATCATAGAAATAAGAAATAAAAATACGAAGTACGAAGTACAAAGTACAGAGTACAAAATACAAAGTACAAAGTATAAAACAAGAACTAAGAGATGAAAAATAAAAATAAGAAAGCAGATAAGGAGTGAACAGTATGGCAATTATTCATGCAAACAGCGAAAATTTTGAGGAAATCGTATTAAAATCCGATAAGCCGGTGCTTTTGGACTTCTTTGCAACTTGGTGTGGACCTTGCAAGATGTTAGGTCAGGTGCTGGAGAGAATGG
Organism: bacterium; assembly: GCA_030524485.1. Lineage (GTDB taxonomy): Bacteria > Bacillota > Clostridia > Lachnospirales > Lachnospiraceae > CAJMNU01. The sequence goes on from JAUNGR010000039.1 coordinate 11,029, forward strand.
CAGAGAATGAGGGCAACTACAAGATTGTGAAGGTTGACATTGATGAGTGTCCGGAACTCACAAGTGCTTGGAAGGTCGTGTCTGTACCGTCCATCTTCATCGTAAAAGAGGGAAAGGTAGTAGATTCCATGGTAGGAGCTCAGCCACAGAAGGTTCTGGAGGCAAAGTTAGCAAATCTGTAAGTTACAAGCGATAAAGTCCCCCCACTGTACTGATTGGGCAGTGGGGGGACTTTTCTATGATTTGAGAAAAGGGATAGCGAAAAGGGGCAAAATGTGCTAGAATAGACCAAGTTGTTGTATGGCTAGAATCTGACAATTCCATCGTTCCATAAATCCTAACTGTTACAAGTCTTATAGATAGTGCATAATATCCTGCAAGCGTTTGGCAAGTGTGGCTGCGAGCAGGCAGAGCACAAAGTCACCTCCGATGGTAATGAGACAGCAATTAATGAATACAATTTTCCAAGTGACGGGCATAAAAATGACAAAATTGCTGATCATATAAAAATAAAGCATACCACTGAGATACATGACAAGCAGACCTGCTGTTGCAGAAAGCAGGTAGGCGAAAAAGCTTGCGGAATGCAGTCGATTTTTGACAAAACCTGTCACCCAAGCGGCGAGGGCAAAGCCCAGCAGAAAGCCGAAGGTTGGGCGAATCAGATAGGAAGGGCCGCCGCCAGACGCAAAAACGGGGATGCCAACCAGTCCGATGGCAAGATAGATACAGACGCTGTAGGTGGCAAGGCGGTGTCCCAAAAGGAAGGCGGCAAGCAGCACAAAGAACCATTGCAGTGTAAAATGCATGGGAAAGGGCTGAATGGGAATGGTAATCTGCATAAAGGCTCCGGCTGCAATCAGAGCAGCAAAAAGGGAGCAAAAAGACATATCTCGAATGGTCCATCGAGTTCGTGTTTGCAATGTTTGCATAAGAGGATTCCTCCGTTCTCCTTAAGATGTCAAAATAGGTATGGTAGCATCAGGGGTATTTTAACATGTTTTGGGGAAATGGGCAAGAGTCGCCATACAAGCTGTTTTTGAGCAACTATTTTTGGGGAAAATGAGTGAAAATGAGTAAAAAAAGCTAAGTGAGAGGCAGATAGAATCCGAATCAAGGATAAGTACAAAAGAAGAGGGAAGTGGAGAGAAGGACGATGAAACGAGTACGACAAGGGATTGGAGCGGTTTGTTTGCTTGTAAATCCGGCATTGATGTATGTAACTTTTGAGTGGATTACCGGAAATCTGACCAACATTCATGGGCGTTATCTTTTGTTTAATTTGGCTATTTTTTATGCCGTGTATCTCACGGTGTTTGCCCTTAGCAATGCCCCAAGGATAAGCAATACGATTTTAAATGCCATCTTTACCTTCTGGGCGATGGCGGAATATTTCGTGGTGGATTTTCGGGCGAGACCGATTATGATCTGGGATATTTTGGCGGTACGCACGGCAATCAGTGTATCGGCGAATTATGAATATGTATTTACCAAACGACTTTTGGCAGCCGCAGCAGGTATGGCACTGTGGACTGTTTTTTTATGCTGTTTTCCTGTGCGGCTGCCTTCGTGGAAGAAACAGTGGAAGATAAGACTGGCAGCTTTGGGAGGAAGCCTTGCGGCTTCGGTGGCTTTTTTTGTGTTCTTATTTCAGGTGGCCTTCGCCAATCGAGGCATAGACATCAATATGTGGGAGCCGGTGGGGTCGTATGCGGACTTTGGCTACATGCTGTCCACCGTGCGGATTGTGGACTATTTCTTTGTGGAGGAACCTCTCGACTACTCCGTGATGGCGGTGCAGGAGATTCAGAGAGAACTGGGGGAGAGTCAAGAAGAAAGGCGGAAGCAGATAGAGGCGGAGTCCACTTGGACGACAAAGAGCGAGGTTGTGCCAACCAATATCATCTGCATCATGAATGAGAGTTATTCCGATTTGCAGGCAGTGGCTCCGTTTGAGACCGATGTGCCTTATAATGCTTATTATCGTTCCATGGAGGAGAATGTCATTAAGGGCAATTTATATATGCCGGTGTTTGGTGCCATGACCTGCAATTCCGAGTACGAGGTGCTGACGGGAAACTCACTGGCCTTTGCTCCCGAAGGTTGTGTGCCCTACCAGATTTATATGAAAAATCCCACGCCTTCTCTGGCTCATGTCTTAAAGAAGCAGGGCTATCGGACGGTGGCCATGCACCCCAATGCAGCCCAAAACTGGAATCGAACGGAAGCTTACGAAGCGATGGGCTTTGACGAGTATTATGACATTGCGTTCTATGAGGATGCGGCTCGGGTGAGAGGCTACGTGGGCGATAAGGGCGACTATGAAAAGATTATCCAGTTGACCGAGGAAAAAGAGGAGGGAGAACCTCTCTTTATCTTCAATGTCACCATGCAGAATCACGGTGGTTACGTCGATGATTATGAGATTAGTGTGCATTTGAGCGATTACGATGGGGAGGAATTTCCGCTGACGGAGGAGTATCTGTCCTTGGTCAAGGAATCCGATGAGGCCTTACAATACTTGTTGGAATACTACAGTGAGGTGGAGGAACCTACGATGGTGGTTATGTTTGGAGACCATCAGCCAGGGATTGAGACCGAGTTTTATGAGACTTTGATGGGAAAAGAACTGGACAAGTTTACGCTGGAAGAGATGCTTTGCCGCTATGTTACTCCCTTCTTTATCTGGACGAACTACGAGACAGAGAGCAGCCTCTCAGAAAATGTCAGTGCTCAGTATCTTTCCTGTGCGATGCTGCAGAGAGCCAACCTGCAGATGTCTCCTTATCAGGAATTCCTCTCGGAGATGGCCTTGGCAGCCCCTGTGGTGCATATGTTGGGATATTACGATGGAGAGATGCAATTTCAGGATTGGGTAAATTGGAGAGAAAAGAAGGAGTATGAGTGGTTTCACCCCTTTGAGATACTACAGTATAACAATATGTTTGAGAAAAGAAGAAACAATGAGCTGTTTTTCTTGCCAGATTGAGTGAGGGGAAGCGAAGGACGTAACCCTTTTGGCCTTGTCCTCATAAGCTAGTACAAAGAGGACAAGGAGAACTAGAAATATGAGAGACATTACCATGTTGCATCCCAGACTGCAAGAATTGGCAAAAACTTGGCAGAGAAACTGTATGGATAGGGGCATTCAAGTGAAGATAGGCGAGTGCTTTCGCACGGTAGCGGAGCAGGATGCCCTCTATGCACAGGGAAGAACCACTCCGGGAAATATCGTGACAAATGCAAAAGGCAGCAGCTACAGCAGCCAACACCAGTGGGGAATTGCATTTGATTTTTTCTTGGATATGGATATCAACGGCAATGGCCGAAAGGACGATGACCGCTACAATGACAGCACTAAGATGTTTGAGAAAGCCGCCGAGTTGGGAAAAAGCCTAGGCTTGGGATGGGGAGGAGACTGGAAATCCATTGTGGATAAGCCCCATTTGTATTTGCCGGACTGGGGCAGCGGCACCAAAAAGCTGAAAGAAGAGTACAAGACACCGGAACGTTTTATTCGCTCTTGGGAGCCAAAATATGTGAAAGGCTTCAAACCAGCCGCGGACGGTGTGCGTTGGTGGTACCAAAATGAGGACGGAAGCTTTTGCAAAAACGGTTGGTTTTGGCTGCAGGAAGCCACAGGGGGAACCTGGGGCTGGTACTTGTTTGATGAGGCCGGTTATATGCTGACTGGCTACCAAAAAGGGCCGGATGAGAGATATTTCTTTTTGAGCGTGGAGAAAAACAAAAACGAAGGAAAATGCATGGTAACCAACGACCAAGGGGCTTTGCAAATTGCAGAATACGACTGGGGAAGGAAGCAGTATATCATATCTGCATAAAAGAGAGGGAGTGTTTTTGTCAAAAAACGACAGATTCGCACATAACTTAGAAATGTACTCCAAATGTGGGTAAGGATGAAGCTAGGACTTGACAATCTTTTTGCTTGTCAAGTCCGTTTATCGTATGAAAATACAAAAAAATGAAATTTCATGCCACAAAACACCTTGCAATTTTGGACGCAATGTGGTATCGTATAGACAATAAACGAAATATTGACATGGGTTCTTCCATATATCTGATATGTACGTAGCACTAATAAAATAAGTTTACATAAAAATGTAATGATGTTCTAAAAAATCAAAAAAATTATCCCCCCAAAAGAGACAGCAAGTGTTCACAGCCAGAGGAAAAAAGGGAAGGAGTAACCGTTATTTTTAGATAGGTAACTATGCCTTAAAATATAGCTAAGTTATATTTAAAGATACTTAGTAACCTAGAAATTTGGACAAAAAAGAAAGAAAAAAAGGACAGAGGCTGTCCCAAGTCTCTGTGCAGCAACTGGATGGAGAAGGCAGATATGGCAAAAAATGACTTGAAAAAATTGAGACGGCAAGATTTGCTGGAATTGCTCATCGCTCAGGAGAAGGAAATTCAGCAGCTAAACGAGGAGCTGGAGACTCTGAGAAAACAGGTGCAGGACAGACAGATTCGTTTGGAGAGGGCAGGTTCCATTGCGGAGGCAGCTTTGGCATTGAATGGAGTATTTGAAGCGGCAGAGGCAGCAGCGGCACAATATTTGGAGAGCGTTCGTCTCTGGAGTGAGGAACGGGAAGCGTCCGAACCGGTGCTAGCACCGCAGGAGGACACAGAAAAACAGAAAGAGACGGAGGACAGCGGCCTGCCGGAAGACAGGACAGAGGGGGAGGGAGAAGAATGAGTTTGCGAACAAAACGCCCGCTTCCCCGACCGACGCTAGAAGAGTTGGAGCAGGAGTTGAACCGAGAAAGACATCGAATTCGATATTTTTCCACGCTGCGCAGCACGATTTACATTCTGATAACCGTAGCGGCAGCGGCGATTTTGGTGGCTACGTTGTGGCTGCCTACTTTGCGGATTTATGGCTCGTCCATGACACCGACTCTGAACGACGGGGAGATTGTGGTATCGCTAAAGGGATCCAACTTCACCACAGGTGATGTGATTGCTTTCTATTATAACAATAAGATTTTGATCAAAAGGGTGATTGCTTCTTCCGGAGACTGGGTGGATATCTCAGAGGATGGAACTGTATATGTGAACGGCGAGGAGCTGATAGAACCCTATGTATCAGAGAAAGCCTTAGGCGAGTGTGATCTGGAATTTCCCTATCAGGTTCCAGAATCCAGAGTGTTTGTGATGGGAGACCATCGCAGTGTGTCGGTAGACTCGAGAAGCTCTACGGTGGGCTGTGTGGCTCAGGAACAGATTGTGGGACGTACCGTGTTTCGAGCATGGCCGCTCACAGCATTTGGTCCGATTCGGTAACTTACAGATGGCATATTTCATGCTGAGAAGGAAATCTTCATCAATTTTAAGGGGGAGGAGTATACATAGATGGAAACCAATTTGCGAAAAAAAATAAGTGCTTTTCTAAAAGAACAAAGTCGTAGAAATCGATGGCACAGAGCGCTCGTGGCATTAGCCTGCGTAGTTGTCTTTGCAACAACTTACGTTTTGATTCTTCCTGCCATCACCATGACAAATGAGAATGTGTGCGGACTGGAAGAACATACGCATGACGCATCCTGTTATACTCTGGAGTGGGTAGAGGCCCAACCGGAGTTTTTGTGCAGCGATGAGACTCATCAACATACAAAAGAATGTTGGAACGAAGAGGGAGAGCAAATCTGTGGGAAGACAGAACTCTTGCTCCATACACATGATGAATCATGTTTTTTCAATGGAGAGTTGATTTGTCCATTGGAAGAGTTGCAGGAGCACAGTCACACAGAGGACTGTTTTGAGGAAGGACAGAGAATTCTTTGTGGACAGGAGGAGAAGATTCACCATCATACAGCAGCCTGCTATGAGGAAGCAGGGGATGCGACAGCCAGTGCTTCGGATGCGACAGAGGCAAAGCTGACCTGCGGTTATTCCGAGGGAGAGGCAGAGGGTCATGTACATAGCAACGACTGTTATGAAGAATGGTCGAATCTGGTATGCGAGGAAGAAGAAATTGTCGCACATACCCATGAGGCTAGCTGCCTGAATGAAGAGGGCGAGTTGATCTGTGGTCTGAAAGATACGGCAGAGCATGTACATAGCGAAGCGTGCATGGTATGGCCGGAAGGTATGGATGAGGACGGAATGGTGCAGCAGGAGGTTCTTTCTTGTACATTGCCAGAGCATAGTCATACCGTGGCCTGCAAGGCACTGCCGGAGGACAAGCTGATCTGTGGTTTGGAAGAGCACGAGCACGATGCCTCTTGCTACGATGAAAACAAAAATCTGATTTGTGAGAAGACGGAGCACCGTCACAGCATGGAGTGTCTGGATCTGGCAGATTGGCTGGATGGAGACATGGAGGCTCTCTATGTGTGCGGAAAGACAGAGCATAACCATACCGAGCTTTGCTATCATGAGGTTGAGACCGCTACACCATCCAGAGCACGTCGTTTATTGGCGAGTGGGTCCAATGCGACTTCCTCCAACAGTTTGGAGAGAGCAGACGGCGAGCCAAAGAAGGAATTGGATTGCGGCGAGGAAGAACACGTTCATACATTGGCATGTCTGCCGCCAACCATTATGACGATGGCACTGAGTCCTTATGGAGAGTTCCAGGAGAGCGGTGTTCTGGAGACTGGACATACTTGGACAGTATATCGCAATGAGTTAGAGGAATATACACTGGTGATTGAGGGAGAGGGAGATCTTCCAGATTTCACTTTTGCGAATGACATGACACAGGCACCGTGGTCTATCTATGGTACCAATACAGCAGGTAGAGGATATCATTTGGTGATTGGAGACGATGTGACTCGAATCGGTGCAAATGCATTCCGCGGACAAAAGATTTTCTCTGTGGATTTTGGAAGCGGAGTGGAATCCATCGGAGAATTGGCCTTCCGAATGTCAAGGGGGTTAGGCAAAACGGAGCCTTTGAAGATTCCAGGCAATGTGAAGAAAATAGAAGCAAGTGCTTTTAATAGTAGTGAATTATGGGCTGGAATAGAGTTGAGCGAAGGGCTGGAATCCATTGGAAGTAATGCTTTTTCAATAAGTGGTAATGTTGTTTGGGAGAATATCCAGATTCCGTCTACCGTAAAGACGATAGATGCTACGTCCTTTAATAATGCAGCATCTTTCACAGTGGCTGAGGACAATCCATATTATAGTGCAGTAGATGGGGTTCTCTATAATAAAGATATTACCAAGCTTGTGGCCTTCCCTCGTAGAAAGGTACAGGATACGTATTGGACACCAGATACCGTTGTAGAGATTAGTAGCGGTGCACTCTATGCTGTGCAGGGAGTCCGTAAGCTGGTGATTGGCAGTAGCGTTGCAAAAGGACCGCAGTCCTTAACGATGAATTCCTCATACGAGGAAATTATCATAGAGGATGGTGCAGGAGTGGCTACAACCTCTCAGTTTAACAGTTCCTTTTACGGAATTCCAAATTTGAAATCTTTGAAATTGCCAGATAATGTAGAATTTGTGATGCATCACGCCTTTGGTTCGCAATGGACATATAACTCTCTGACAGAGCTTTATATTCCAAATGGTGTCACAGCAATCACAAACCGAGACGATGTAGGCACAACTAAGATGCCGAATCTGGAACATTTGATTTACAATGCTAAGAATGCCACGATTGAAGATAAGAATCATCTGGGAAATGACACCAGATACGAGCTGTTGACGATTGGCAAGGATGTAGATTATCTTCCAAAGAATTTTTATCGTTTTGTGAATAAAGCCACTGAGCTTCGTTTTGAGCCAGATAACTTCTTCACCATAGAAGCAGGGGCATTTGCAGGAGCACCGGTGCCGTTTGATGGACTGAGTGGACAGATTTATGTGGATAAGGATGGAGCGGTATACTCTTGCAAGGAAGAGGAAGCAAGTTTGATTTATCTGCCACCGAAGTTAGAAAAGTATACGGTGTTAACGAGCATTACGGGAGAAGATAATAAAACCTATCGAGTGACAAAGATTGAGGAGAATGCTGCAAAGTACGCAGATTCCTTAAAAGAGATTACATTTGATACAGATTATGTAAAAATTTTGGGGGCTTATGCACTGGCAAATTGCCCACAGTTGAAGAGTGTAAATGGTGAGCAGAATTATGAACAGTTGTTGGAAGGTCTGAAAAAAGAAGGCGTGGCACTTGGAGTCAATGCATTCTATAATACGGGTCTTATCGGTGCACCAAAGCCGAAAGATTTTGAGAAGGATATGGATGGCCGAAAAGAACTAAGTGTGGAAGAAAACGGGAATCCGGATATTCTTACAATCAAATTGAGTGGTGCGGAGAATATAACACCACAGTGGATTAAGAAGGATGAAGATAAGGATGGAGAGATAGGTGGATACCGTTTGCTGACAGGGGAGACTATTAATATAACAGCTTCTGTTAGTTCCACAGATGCCGGTATCCATTACCGTTATCGTTTGTATTTCCGTGTGACGGAGGACGATGTGAATATTTCTCCTATGCCTCAAAATGGTGGAGATTCGGTGCTGTTTGATGGGAAACAGGAAGTTTTGTATCGTGCTACCGATGACCCCTATACCTTCTATCTGGAGTGGAAGCCTTACAGTGTCGGTGCGACTGCTACGATTCCTCTGATAATCAATTATCCTAACTGGACGAGTGACGGAGGAGCGGTGACCGTATGGGGGGTAGTTGTACCAGAAGAGGATACAGAGATAAGAGAAGCAAAGTCTCATCGAAATGAGGTGATTGAGTCCACTAGTGGCACGATTCAGGCATATTGGACAACGGAGCCAGTGAAATTTAATGTTTCAAAAACCTATAAGAGTACTAATGTGAATTTGACAGGAATTGAGGATGGAAGCGTTCGTTTGAGCAATAACCTACAGTGGAGTATTCAGTCTAGCCATAATCCAGAAACGACTTCTTACGGAAAAGACCGTGCAAAGTCGATGGAGTATGTGGATAGTATCACCTTCCCGCAGGGACTTGATTGGAAGGAAGAAATTTTAGCAGGAATCCAAGCTGAAGATGTCACCAGCCAAGGTAATGATATCTATGTGGGTGAAGTTCGTGTTGCAACGATAGCAAGAAAGAGCAATCAAAGCGGTGGTGGAACTTTAGAGTGGGATGGCGAGAAAGGAAAGCCAGTATTTCGTTTTAATAAACTGAATAGCTCTAAAGAAACAGAGATGAGCGAAGATATCGTAGATTTGACTGTTTACACAGAGGCGATAGCAGTGGATCAGCAGGCCTTTTCCGCAACAGATGAACATATCATAACCAACAATGTGGATGAGACGGTTCACTTCCAGTTTAGCGAGGATCAGAAGATAAGTGCTTCTGCAGCTAACTCGATTGTGCCACAGGACCCAGCTATTAAACTAACCAAGGAGTCCACGACAGCAACATTTTTTGGAGAAGACATCACTTATACCTTAAAGCTTCAAAATCCAGGAACACGCGAGTATAAATCTAATAATCCAGACACCTATGTGTTAAGAGATGTTCTGGACGGAGATGCAAAACAAGTATGGATTAAGCCAGCCAATATGAAAAAGATGTTTGAGGAGGCGGAAGCTACAGGGGAGAATCTGACCATTACCATCAAGGATGCAACTTTGGCAGCATGGGAAAAGGTAGCGGGGAAAGATGGAGAAGAAACAACTTCTTGGCAGCATGCCGGAAACAGCGACCGTGCTGATAAAGTGACAGGAGCTGTGATTGCCATCACAAAGATAGGAGATAAATATCAGGCAGTGGTGACATCTGGTGGAACGTGGAATGGTACATACACAGATTTCACTGTAGAAGCTCTTCTTCAGAAAATTGGATATGCAGTGACAAAGGAAGCACAGTATATCTGTGACTGGGCTTTGGTTGAAGGAAAAACAGAACTCACATTGGGAGGCGGTGAGACACATATCTATCATATCTATGCTACGGCTAAGGATACCTTTAGTATGTTGTCGAAAGACTGGCCGGTTGAGTATGAGGACAGTGCTTCACCGGTAGTTGGAAATGCAGCAAGGGTAGTGGGAGTTGATGCAAATGACAAAGAGACCAATAATATTGCTTCAGCTTCTTCTCAGAATATTAACTTAAAGCGAGAGGCTATCATTGACAAGCAGCTGTTTACCGTCTCAGAGAATGAGGAGGAAAATGGAAAGAATATTACTTCTAGACCGTCTGCTTCTGATGGCAATGAACTGAAGTACACATTGACATTCACACATTAT
>JAUNGR010000040.1:0-17872 GCA_030524485.1 bacterium
TGACAAAAGTTTGATTTCACGCTTTTTAAGGATTATTTTGCAAGATTATTATACTATTTTGTAGTATGCTTGTCACTAAGAAAATCACCCAACAAAAGAATGCAAAGGAGACGATTGTCATTATGAAATACGAGAAAAAAAGCCAAACCGTATCGGATTTGCAGATTGCCTACATCGGCGGTGGTTCCCGTGGATGGGCATGGACTTTTATGACAGACTTATCTATGGATGCTTCCTTAAGCGGTTGCATCCGTCTGTATGACATCGATGAGGAGGCGGCACGCAAGAACGAACGCATTGGAAATCACCTCTGTGCCAGAGAGGATGCCAAAGGCAAATGGAACTTTGTCACCTGTTCCTCCCTCAAAGAAGCCCTAAGCGGCTGTGATTTTGTTGTCATCTCCATTCTTCCCGGAACCTTTGATGAGATGGAGAGCGATGTGCATCTTCCAGAACGCCTTGGCATTTACCAGTCCGTCGGAGACACCGCAGGTCCTGGAGGCATCATCCGTGCACTGCGCACCATTCCTATGTTTGTGACCATTGCCGAAGCCATACGCGACTACGCTCCTAAGGCATGGGTCATCAATTATACCAATCCCATGAGCCTCTGCGTCAAAACGCTGTATCATGTTTTCCCACAGATTAAGGCATTTGGCTGCTGCCACGAAGTATTTGGCACGCAAAAGGTATTAAAGGGTATCGCAGAGGAGAGCTTAGGCTTAAGCAACATTGACCGTCAAGACATTTTTGTGAATGTATTAGGTATCAACCACTTTACTTGGTTTAACGAGGCCTCCTACAAGGGCATTGACCTCTTCCCCGTCTATCGGGAGTTTATCGAGCAGCACTTTGAGGATGGCTACCACGAGCCAGACAAGAACTGGGCGAATTCTACCTTTGACTGTGCCCATCGTGTAAAATTTGACCTCTTCCTTCGCTACGGCTTGATTGCAGCTGCCGGAGACCGTCATTTGGCTGAATTTATGCCAGGAGACAGCTACTTAAAAGACCCAGAAACCGTAAAGAGTTGGAAATTTGGTTTGACCACAGTGGCATGGAGAAAAGAAGACTTAAAACAACGTTTAGAACGCAGCAACCGCTTGGCTGCCTTCGAGGAAGAAATTGAATTAAAACCGACTGGAGAGGAAGGCATCCAGCTCATCAAAGCTCTCTGTGGCCTCACCCGCATGGTCAGCAACGTAAACATTCCCAATACCTACCTTCAGAGTCCGAGCCTTCCCGCTTCCGCTGTGGTGGAAACCAACGCAGTCTTCAGCCGTGACTCCATCAAACCTCTCATGGCCGGTGAGATTCCGCAGCAGGTACTGGATTTGATCACGCCTCACACCGACAATCACGAGCGTGTGCTACAGGCTGCCCTGACCTGCGACCGTGCACTGGTTTACGAAGCCTTCCTGCATGACCCCTTGGTAAAAGGCCGTGCATCCGAGACGGAAATCAAGCAGCTGGTGGATGATATGATTGCAAATACCATTAACTATCTGCCAGAAGGCTGGAAAAACTAACAAGGCTGATTCATGATAAAAGCTCCGATCATTTTCAAGCCACTGTGCCTGAAAATGGCCGGAGCCTGTCTTAAAAATGTATTCTCTACTCTTCCAGCTTCTCCAAATCCTTCAGATAATCTGTTTCACAACAGTACTTATTCTCTGCCTTCTTGGCATATAGCCCCACCGCTGTTGTCGATTTTGCAATCGGCTGCAAGGTTCCGGCTCCAGCCACACAGCCGCCCGGACAAGCCATACCCTCAAGCAGATAGCCATTGTACTTTCCTGCCTTCGCCAATGCCATCATCTTACGGCACTCATCCAAGCCCTGCGCACTTGCGACCTTCACCTCTGTGCCCGGATACATATTGCTGATGCAGTTTACCACTGCCTTGGCTACGCCACCGCTCACAGCAAAGTTTCTTCCGTCCTCACTGGCTTCTGACAGCACCTTTTCTGCCTCAATGCTCTCCAAGTCAATGTTTTTTGCTTGGAACACTCCCATCATTTCCTCAAAAGTCAAGACAAAATCGATGTCGCTGCGCACACTTCTACGGCTTGCCTCCAGTTTCTTTGCGGCACAGGGGCCGACAAAAACAACCTTGGCATTCGGATGCTGCATCTTAATCAAACGTCCAGTCAGCACCATAGGAGTCAGTGCCATCGAGACACACTCTTTGTACTCAGGGAAGAGCTTCTTTGCCATCACAGACCAAGCTGGACAACAGGAAGTCGCCATGAAGGGCAATTTTTCCGGAACGTTATTGATAAAGTCGATTGCCTCCTCCGTCGCACACAGATCGGCTCCGACCGCAACCTCAATGACATCGGCAAATCCCAGCTTCTTCATGGCAGCACGCAACTTCTCCGGTGTCACCTTCGGTCCAAACTGACCGACAAAGGCAGGTGCCACCGCTGCATACACACGCTCGCCCTGCTTCATGGCCTGAATCATCTGGAAAATCTGTCCCTTGTCTGCAATGGCTCCAAACGGACAATTTACAAGGCACATGCCACAGGATACGCATTTGTTATAATCAATCTCTGCTCGTCCATACTCATCCGAAGAGATCGCATTGACTCCACAGGCTGCGGCACAGGGACGCTCCTGACGAATAATGGCATGATAGGGACAGGCATCCGTACATCTTCCACAGCGGATGCACTTTTCTTGGTCAATCAGAGACTTTCCTCCGACAATATGAATGGCATCCTTGGGACAAACCTCCGTACAAGGATGTGCCAGACAGCCCTGACAACCATTTGTAACCAGAACACGCTTCTCTGGGCAAGAGTGACAGGCAAACTTAATCACATTGACCAGCGGCGGGTCGTAATACTTTTCTGCAATCACGCTTTCCTCAATCCCATCGGAAACCGGTGCAGACTCTGCAGCGGTGCGGACCGGAAGTCCGATTGCCAGACGCAAACGCTCTCCGATGATCGCACGCTCCAAAAAGATGCTTTCTCGATAAGATGCACGCTCTCCCGGAAGAATCACAAAGGGAAGCTGCTCAATTTTTTTTGCATAATCTCCGCCCTCATAGGCGAGTCTTGCCACTTCTGTGAACACTTTTCGACGGATATCCGTCACGGATGTATGAACTCCTCTCATCTACCACCATTCCTTTTCTTTTTCTTTATTTCTACATGGAAATCCACTCCTATTATACTCTATTTTTTGACTTTTTCATGCACAAAATTCCATACATCACTTCAATTATTTCGTCGGCTTTTTGTGCAAGTTTCCGATTCATGTCTCCCAAAAGTTTTTGATAGCGAAGGGTGGAAGCGTCATACGAAATTCCATCCGAAAAAATTTCATTTGTCACAACAATCAAGGCCGCACTATGCTCCCTGATATCCCAGAGTTCCTGCAGCATCCTCTCCTCCAACTGCAAGACCTTCTCTTCCTCTCGCCAAAGGTCTTCCTGTGCAAACAGTTCATTGGCCACCCAATTGGATAAGCATTCCAGTAAAACGGCTGCTCCTCCCTTTTCCTCCGCTTGCCGAAGCCTCCCAACGATGCATCCCAATTCTGTGGTTTGTTCTATGGTCTCAAAGCCCTTTCCTGCCCTCATACTTCTATGTTTTTTTACCCTCTCCTCCCCTTCTTTTCCGTACACCATCATGGTAGCAACGTAAAACTTCCGTTTTTCTAGCCTCTCTGACAGGCGTTTTTCCGCATATTCAGACTTTCCGCTGCCGCTGCCCCCTGTAATCAAAATCATTCGTCCCATTGTGCTTTCACCCCTCTCTTTTCTTCCCTCTCTCTTTGCTTATTTCCTTCCTTCTCAAAGCTTATAGGGGATGATAAGCTTCTATCTCATTTTCCTCAAAGGTAGTCATTTGCTCATACACCCTTGCTGCCATCTGATACAGCGGAAGGGCTGCCACCGCCCCCGTTCCCTCTCCCAAGGACAGATGAGCCTGTATCGGGGCTTTCTTCCCCAAAAAAGTCAAAATCTCCAGTGCCGCCGGTTCTGCCGACACATGGGAAGCCAAAAGATAATCCTTCACAGCCGGATGAAAGCTACAAGCAAGCAGAGCCGCCGCCGCTGAGATAAATCCATCCATCACAACTGGCAGCCGATACAGAGCCGCTCCCAAAAAAATCCCCATCATACCGGCCAAATCCAGACCGCCCACCTTGGCTAACACATCCACTGGGTCTCTGTAATCGGGATTGTGAAGGTGAATTGCCTGCTCAATGACCTGTATCTTTCGCTGCAATCCCGCATCCGACAGACCAGCTCCCCTCCCCGTCATCCTAGCGGCTTCTTTCCCCAATAGGACAGAGGCAACCGCACTGCTGCTTGTGGTATTTCCAATTCCCATCTCTCCCACCGCCAAAATCTGCGTGCCTCTCTCCTTCTGCTCCTTTACTAACTCCACCCCAACAAAAATCGCCTGTTCCGCCTCCTTGCGTGTCATAGCAGCTTCTTTGACAAAATTTTTGGTTCCCATCGCTATCTTTTTCATCCGCAAGGGATACTTGCTTCCCAGCTCCTCGTCCTTCCACTCCTTTGCCACTCCCAAATCCACCGGAATGACCGAAACCCCACAGCGTTCGGCCATCAGACACACACAACTGCTTCCCCTTGTAAAATTGGCCGTCACAACCGCCGTTACCTCCTGCCCCGTCTGCGTTACTCCCTCTTCCACAACTCCATTGTCCGCACAACAAATGAGCAGAGCCGCTTTCTCTAAGAAAACGCTCTCACTTTGCGTCATCCCTGCGATCTCTGCAATGGCTTCCTCCAGAAGTCCCAGACTATGCAGCGGTTTTGCAATGGCATCCCACCGTCTCTTCGCTCTCTCATAGCTTTCCCTATCCATAGGTTGAATCTGTTCTCTTAAAAGCTCCAAGCGTGACGTGCTCATGTTTTTTCTCCTCCTACTGATATTCTCACTCTCTTGCGGTTAGCATCCCAAAGTCTTTTGCCCTTGGGAGACCTTTTTTTTCTGATACCTTCTACAAGCATGAACAAAACGCTTGGGTAATTGGGGATTGGAGGGATAATACAAATGCAAAAAGCCCGCAAGAAGCACCGAATTATGTATCATACACGGCCATGAACGATGACCTGTGGGTTTCTTGGCACACATATCGCTTCCTGCATTGCTGCTCTCCCAATAATGAAATTCATGTCCTCTTATTTCCTCCCCGCACTCGAAAAGGCCATTGTTTTGTGCCTGTGCTGTGACATAGCCAAAACGCCCCAACTTTTCTTGTTTCCAAGCTCTCTCCAAAAAGGCTCCCACCATGGGCCATGCTTTTCCCTTTTCATCCTCCAAAGTCTGATGCAAATACAAAAATCCCCCGCATTCTGCCAAAATCGGCAACTGCTCCTGATAGGCTCTTAACACACTCTCCCTCATGCTTTCATTCTCAGAGAGTGCTTTTGCGTGCAATTCTGGATAACCGCCTCCCAAAAGCAGACCCGAAATGCCCTTGGGAAGTTCTTTATCATGCAGAGGAGAAAAGAAAAGCAGCTCGGCTCCTTCCTCCCTAAGAGATTGAAAATTTTGCGGATAGTAAAAGCAAAAAGCCTCATCCTTTGCCACCGCAATCCGTATCCTTTCTTCTTCTCCCACTAACTCCTTGCCTTCTTCCCTATTTTCTTTTTCCTCCTCCTTGTGCACCTTTTCGGTTGCCCTATCGAGCCTTGGTGCCGCAGCCGCAAGCTGCAAAATCTGCTCCACATCCAGTGTTTCTTCCAAACACCCCGCAAGCTCCGCCAAACTCTCCTGTATGCTCTCTATCTCTTCTGGCAAAACCAAGCCCAAGTGCCGACTCTCCAGATGAAATTGGGGCAGCTCCGGCACATAACCTAATGCACGCACTCCCAGTTCTTCTATCTTAGGTGCCAGCAGCTGATACATTTCTTTTTTCATGCGGTTGCAAATCACTCCGCAAATCCGACTGTCTGGGCGATACGTACAAAAGCCCTGAATCAAAGCGGCAATCGAAAGACTGCAATTTTTTCCATCCACCACAAGAATCACCGGTGTTTGGGTCGCTGCTGCCACATCGTAGCTGCTTGCCCGCAGTTCTGTGCCTCCCAGCCCATCGTAGTAGCCCATCACTCCCTCAATCACCGTAAAATAGGCTTCTTTTTCTGCGACCAACTGCCTTACTTCCTCCCTTGAGGCAAAAAAGGTATCCAGATTGCTGCCATCTATTTGCAGCACCTCTCGGTGAAACAAAGGGTCGATATAGTCAGGCCCACACTTGAAGGAGGCAGAGGCAATTCCCCGATTTTTCAAGACTTGAAGAATCCCGCAAGTCAACAGGGTCTTTCCGCTTCCACTCTTTGGTGCAGCCAATAAAATTCTGCCTCTGCCAAGTGCTTGCACCGTTTCTTTGGCCTCTTCCTCCCCTCCAAAGGCTACGATGTATATGGGGTTCTTTCCCTGCATCATATGGTAGTTCCCCACTTTCTTGCTCTCCGCAACACTAAGCAGTACCATATCAGCCGTCTTCCCATATACCGTCAAAAAACGATTGATTTCTGAGAGCGATTCTATACTTACTACGTTAACAACAATCCGAATCTTTGGATTCCATTCCAAAAGCCTCTCTAAAATCTCCCCCATTCTCCCCCCGCTGCCGCCGATAAAAGCATGGGTCGGCCTCTCCACTCCCGCAAAAGCATCCGGTGCCTCTCCTTCCACCGTCACAATCTTGGAAGCCACTCCCCATTTTTCACTGTTTTTTTGAATCAGGCTAAGCCCTTCTGGATTTTTCTCGATGGCATATACTTTTTTGCAATGTCCTCCCAAGGCTGCCTCAACCGCAACTGAGCCAGTGCCTGCCCCGATATCAAACAAAACCGTATCCGCAAAGGAATATCGTTCCAGCTCCAGTTTTGAAATAGAAACCGCCCTGACCTCACTCTTGGTCATCGGCACCTTTCCTCGAATGAAACACTCATCCCTCACGTCCGTTTTCTCTCGTTGTCTCTCTTTTTCTCTTTCTAGTTCTCTTTCTTTTCTCTTTTCCCCCTCATGGATGTGAAACCTCCATTTCATCACATAGTAAAAACATCACCGAGAGAGCCGCAAACGGCTCTGCCACAAAGTCACTCGCCCTCCCTTTGCAAATGCGTTCTCTCGGATAGGATAAGTTTTCTCCTATCACCACTTGCCTCTCCCCTTTTCCTAACTCACACAATTGCCTGCAAATACCATCCGGTGTATGCTCTCCATCCAACAAAAGAAAGAGCTTTTTGTACTTTTTTAGCAAGTCTTCCAAATCTCCCTCTCTTCCATGAAAACTGACTGCCTTTACCTCCTCCCAAGGCAGCTGGCACTTGGCACTCAGATATGACAGGGAGGAAATTCCTGCAATGGTTCGCACGCAATAGCACACCTTTTTTTCTCCGCTTTTTTCCGCCTGCCCATTTTTCTCCTCCGCCCATCGTTTGAGAGTCGCAGCCGCACTAAAGAAGCCACTGTCTCCAGAAAGCAATACCGCCGCCTTTTTTGTGTCTGGGTGTGCTTGCAGCCATGCAAAAATCTTCTCCGCTTGGTACATCTTTTCCATCTTTTTTTGAGGGTATAGCCTAGAGAGCAGTTCTGCCAAACGACCAGCCCCAAACACAATCTCACTCTCCTCCAATGCCCGCACAGCCTCCCCTGTCATACTCTCCACACTGCCCATTCCTCCGCCAACCAAAGTTAATTCACAGGAAGGACTCTCCTTCTGCCCCTTCTCATAGGCATGGAGATACGATTTGCAAGCCTCCAAAGAAAGCCCCTCTTCCTCTGTGGGTCTTCGAATGACCACCACTCCAACGCCCGCTTCCTCAGCTGCCTCTATTTTTTCTTCAAATCCTCCCGCTTTTCCCGCTTCTTTTGTCACCAACCACCTTGCCTGCATGGAACGCAGCATCGCAACATTTAATTCCTTGGAAAACGGCCCCTGCATTCCAATAATGTGCCTTCCCGACAGTCCTGCCTGCAGGCAGGCATCTAAGGAAGCCCTCAGCGGAAGCACCCTTGCGAACACTCGCTCAGAAAAAGCACGCAGTGAGGCAAAGGCAGCCAACTCTTTGCTTCCTGTGGTCAACAGAATGGCTCCCTCCGTCTCATCCAGATAGGCCACCGCCTCATGGACATCCCTCGCCTCGTAGTAGTGCTGCGTGCACTTGGGATCCTCCACGTCTTTTGTCCTCTCTCGCAAACAGCGAATGTAGGGGATTCCGGTTGCTTTTGCCGCTTTTTTCATGTTTTCACTGGCTTCCTTCGCATAAGGATGGGTTGCATCCAAAATCAGAGCGATGCCTTCCCTTCTCATCCATGTTTCCATCTCCTCTGCGTTCATAGCTCCTTGTTTGACACGCAAACTGCCTCCAGCTTCCAGCAGCTGCTCCCCATATTCCGAGACCACCGTAGCGATGGCTGCAATTTCTCTTTCTTTGCAGTACTCAGCCAAGCATCTTCCCTCTGTCGTCCCTGCCGCTATCCATACCAAAGCACGCGTTTCCTTCATTCCTTCTCCCCTTCCTTTTTATAACCTCTGGGAGTTACCATTCTTCCCCTCACTTTTTTGGTGGATGCATTTCCGATAAAAACAGTGGTGAACATATCCGCCTGATATTCCCTCAACTCCTCCAAGGAGAGCAGATGAAATTCCTCTCCCTCTCGCCCAATTTGCCTTACCACCGCACACAGGGTTTGCCTGTCCCTGCACTCCAAAAGCACATCGCAGGCACGCTTCAGATAATCCGCTCTTTTCCGGCTGGAGGGATTATACAGGCAAATGGCAAAGTCCCCCAGTGCGGCATAACGCAGACGTTTCTCTATCTGCTCCATCGGAGTCAGCAAATCGCTTAGGCTAATCACCGCAAAATCGTGTGCCAGAGGAGCTCCCAAAAGTGCACTTCCCGCTAAGGCTGCCGTGACTCCGGGAATGACCCTCACTTTCACCTGCGGAAATTCTTCACTGCACTCCAGAATGGGGCTTGCCATGCCATAAACACCGGCATCTCCACTGCACACCATCACTGCCTTCTTTCCGGCATCCGCCATACGCAGCACCTCCCTGCAGCGTTTCCACTCCTGTTTCATAGCTGTGCTATAAAATTCCTTATCCGGAAACCGTTCCCTGAGCAGATCCACATAAACCGTATATCCAGCTATCACATCGCAATTCTCCAGAATCTCCCTTGCCTGTAAGGTCATCATCTTTTCCTCTCCGGGACCCATCCCCACCACATACAAGACCTTCTCCCTCTTTGCTTCTGTTTTTTCTGCCATCTATCTTTCCTCCATTTTTCTTTCCAAACTTTACCTAGCATCAGTGGACAGGGGAACATACGCCTCAAAGCGGGATAATATGGCCATTTTCTGCGTTATCCTCAGTCGGCGTACATCCAGTACGCCTCCATCGTCTGCCTTCAAAATGACCAGATTCTCTCCGCTTGAGGTCACAGAGTCAGGTAGGGATGAATTTTGTGCCCTGCAAGGCACTTGAACGATGCGTACTGGATGTACGCAGAGTGCAAAGCAACACAGCAGGACGCAAAATTTACCCTATCCTGACCGTATGTCCCCTTGTTCACTGATGCTATTATCCTACCAGCGATAAAAAGGACGTTTCCACGCAGCCGCTGTTGTCACTCTTTTTCCCACAGTCTTTGCCACCCAAAGCCTTCCCTCTGATGCACACACTGCCGCACGCTCACACACATTACCGACCCCTACGGTCTTTGCCACAAATGAGGACTCCGAGAACGTTCCAGATACCTCCAAAAGTTCCTCTGCGGAAAAGGTCTCAAACTTCCAGCCATATTTTTGAGCGGTTTTTTGAATGCCCTCCTCCTCTTTTTTGATGTCTATGCTAGCCAATGCCCGCACCGCTTGGGGGAAGATATTTTCTTTCTTAAGCATTTGTAGAATGCTCTCCTCCACCTCCCTCTGTGTCGCCCCTTTTCTACAGCCCACTCCCACCGTAAGACAGGAGGGAATCAGAAGGATGGCTCTTTCCTCCCTTGCTTCCTTTAGCCATTCCTCCCTCTGAAAGGGAGTGATATAAATGTGTTTCTTCTCGCTTTCTCTCTCCCTCTCCAGATACAGCCCCTCTGGCAGTCTTCCTCCTAGCTGCACTTCCTCAAAGCAGACTCCCACGCTTCTTCCTTCCAGTAACTCCGCAGTGATCGCACGAATGCCCTCTCGATTCCAAATGACAAACCCATTTCTCGCCGCAAAGACATCCACGGCAAACAGCTGCTGCACATCGCTTGCTGTGGTAAGCACGGGAAGGGCATGCAGGGCAGAGGCGAGGTACTTAGCCAATGCATTTCCGCCTCCGACATGTCCAGAGAGAAGAGGAATCACATACTGTCCCTTCTCATCCAAGACCAAAACTGCCGCATCCAAAAGTTTATCTCTCACCATGGGAGCTACCGCACGCACTGCAATTCCGGCCGCTCCGATGAAAATCAGGGCATCTGCCCTCTGAAACTGTACCTTTGCCCACTCCGCCAGCGGCTCCCCTCTCTCCTTCACTCCAAAAGCACGCCATTCTTCCCGCAAAAAGCGTGCAGGCACATAGGCCTCGCTCTCCCACTCCTCTGCCGCTCCCAAAAAGGAACAGAGGAAGGCAGCCAGACGGCTCCCCTCCCCCGTAAATGCAGCAATCACAGCCCTTTTTCTTTTTTTCTCTGTCATCGCTCGCCGCTCCTTACATCCTCACTCTTACTCGTTCACCACAATGTTCTGAATCCATACCCCTTTTTTCACCAAGACAAAGCCGATGGCACACTTCACCAAATCGACCATTTGGCACAAAAAGTACACCAAAACGATGTGCAATCCCGTATAACGAGACAAAACAAAGGCCAAAGGCACATTGACACAGCACATATACACACTGTCGAAAAAGAAGGTTACCACTGTCTTCCCTCCAGAACGCAGTGTAAAATAGGCCGTATTCATAAAAGCATTCTGGGGCATACAGAAAGCAGCCACCCAAATGAAACAAACTGCCAACGCTTTCACCTCATCGCTGGTATTGTAAATTCGTGGGAACAGAGGAGCCGTCAAGGCTAAGAGCACACCCAAGCCAAAGCAAATCGCCACCGAAAAGGCAATCAGCTTGGTGTCGGTCTCCCTTGCTTCCTTCATCTTTCCTGCCCCTAAGAGCTGACCGACAATAATCGCCACGGCATTGCCCAGAGCCAAAAAGGCCACATTAAACACATTCGCAATGGTGTTGGAGATGTTAAGAGCTGCCACCACAGACAGACCTCGCACCGAGTAGCACTGCAATAAGATTGCCATTCCCGCAGACCACAGGGTCTCATTCACCAACAAAGGCATTCCTTTTTTGACAATCTGTCCCACCAACTTAGCGGGCACCTTCATGCTGCGATACAGACCCTCTATGTAAGAATTTTTCTCTTTATGCCTGTGTGTCCAAGTCAACACAAAAAAACATTCCGCAAAGCGGGAAGTCACGGTCGCAATCGCCGCACCTCTCACTCCCAGTGCCGGCAGTCCCAACTTTCCAAAAATCAAGACATAGTTGAGCATCATATTGACCGCTACCGCTAAAATGCCTCCCTTCATGGGAAGAATGGTCTCTCCCGTCTCACGCAGCGTGCTGGAATACACCTGCACAAACATAAAAGGAAGCAGACCAATCATCATAATACGCAGATAGGCCATGCCGTGCTGCAAGGCCGCAGCATTTCCTGCCGGATCGTTGTTCTCATGCAAATATAAGGAAATCAGGCGATCGCCAAAATTCCAAAAAATCAGTTCCGCTAAAATCGTGATTACAATGGCCATCCAAATTTTTGCCCGAATCGTGCTTCGGATTCCCTCCTGATTGCCCTGCCCATAGAACTGAGCCGTAAAGATTCCAGCTCCCGACAGTCCTCCGAAAATGCAAAGATTGAACACGAAAATCAACTGGTTGACAATCGCCACACCCGACATCTGCTCCGTTCCAACCTGTCCCACCATAATGTTATCCAAAAGGCTGACAAAGTTTGTGATGCCATTCTGCACCATAATCGGGATAGCGACTATCATCACCATCTTATAAAAATCTCTGTCTCCAATCCATTTCCTCATGTTTGCTCTCATATCTCTT
Organism: bacterium; assembly: GCA_030524485.1. Taxonomy (GTDB): domain Bacteria; phylum Bacillota; class Clostridia; order Lachnospirales; family Lachnospiraceae; genus CAJMNU01. The sequence goes on from JAUNGR010000040.1 coordinate 12,118, forward strand.
TCCTCGTCCTTCGTTTTCTTTCGTCCGCTTTTTCGATTTTCTCTTTCCCCTGTTCGTTTCTTCCCACCCGAAATTCGGTTGTGAAATCCGGATGATACAGGTCCGAACGCCGAAATTCCTTGGCTGCCACCACATTTCCCACTAGAATCAAAGCCGTCTTTTGGATTCCTTCTTCTCTTGCCCTCTCTGCCAAGGTCTGCACCGTACAGAGAATCTTCTTTTCATCTGGCCAAGTCGCCTTGTAGCAGATGGCTGCCGGTGTGTCCGGAGCGTAGCCTCCGGCTATCAGCCTCTTTGCAAGTTCCTCCAGCATTCCGCTGCTCAAAAACAACACCATAGTTGCCTGATGTGCAGCAAAACTCTCAATGCTCTCACTCTTTGGCACAGCCGTCCTGCCTTCCATACGGGTGATGATCACGCTCTGAGACACATCTGGCAATGTGTATTCTATCCCCAGAGAGGCGGCTGCCCCACAAAAGGAGCTGATTCCCGGACATAGCTCATAGGCAATGTGTCTTTGTTCCAACTCCTCCATCTGTTCTTTGATGGCACCATAGATGGACGGATCTCCCGTATGCAGACGAACCGTCATGGCTCCTCTTTGTTCTGCCTCTTCCATCACCGCAATCACTTCTTCCAAGGTCATGCTGGCACTATTATAAATCAAAGCATCCTTCTTGGCATATTCCAACAATTGGGGATTGACCAGAGACCCCGCATATACAATGACATCCGCCTGCTGCAAAAGATTGGCTCCACGCACGCTGATCAAATCCTTAGCTCCCGGCCCTGCCCCTACAAAATGTACCATATCGTTTCTCCACTCTCTTATTCTTAGACTTTCTCCTCATCCCTATCTGCCGCTGCATCCTTCACAATCACCAGACTGTAGTAACCTGCATCCTCTGGAATCTCCTCAGCCGAAAAGGCCAGTCTCTCTCCCTCCATCGTGCAGCGTTCCACCATATGAACCGAATACGCTTTTCCCTTCAGAGCTTCCTTCAACTGTTTCATGGTGCTTCCGGCTTTCATAAAAACCTTTACCCCCGACAATTTCAAGGCTTCCTCCACGCCGTAGGAAGCCGGAATGATATGCAACTCCTGTGCTCCACTCACCAGAGGACGGTTCAACCTTGCCGCTGCTGCACAAAAAGAAGGAATCCCATTCACCATCCATGTGGCAAAGCCCTCCTCTTGGATTCTCTCATGTATGTACAGTGCCGTTGCATAGACTGTGACATCTCCCAAGGTCAGATAGGCCACATCCCTTCCCTCTGCCAACACCTCCTTAAGCTGTCGCACCGCCTCTTTGTGACTTGCCTCCAAAATGGCGGCATCCTTCGTCATAGGCATATCTATCAAAAGACAGGGTTTTTCGGCAATCTCAGGAACTGCCTGCACGGCAATCTGATAGGCCACACAATTCTCCTTTTTCTTCCCCGGAATCGCAATCACAGGGCATTCCCTCATCAAACGCACCGCTTTTAGGGTGAGCAGTTCCGGATCCCCCGGTCCCACTCCAATATTATACAAACTTCCTTTTCCCGCTTCCATGCACTTATGTATATCCTTCCTACTTTTCTTTCTCTTTTTCTTTCTACGCTTCCTTCTGCTCTTCTGTTTGCTTTCTTTTTTACAGGCTTTTTTCTGCTCCCGTCTCCCCCTGACTCTTCTGACTTTCTTCTTGAATCTGTCCAATGAGAGCCTCGGCCCCTGCCGTCTTTGCAAGCAGTCCCATGCGGCTGGAAAAAACCAGCACCTCCACTTTCATCCTAGTTTGTTTGAAAGAAGGCTGCTCCTTCCTAAGATGTTCTTGCAGCTGCTTTTGGATTCGCAAAACAATCTCGTTCATGACAGGCTCTAAAATTCCCTCTTTCTCCAAACAGGATAGGGCTTCTTCCGATGTATTCGCACAACGCAACTTCTCTAAGATTTCTTGCTCTTTTTTGCATTGTCTTGCTCTTGGCTGTCGTTTCCAATCACTCTGCACTGCCTCCAAAAAGCCTTCCATTCTTCTATCTCCGTAGCGGGAATGGGTATTCATCACGCCCAAAGACACCTTAATCAATTTTCCGATATGCCCCACAAAAAGCACGGCCTCATATCCCTCTTCCTCTGCCATACAGAAGGCATCCCCCACAAAATTGCTGCACTTCACCGCCTCCTTCAGAGAAAGCGAATAGGCCTCCTTCAAAAAGGTCTCCCCATAGTTTCCAGGGGTCAATATCAGACGCTGTCGCCCTTCCACGGCCTTCATATGCAGCTCCAGACGTATGGTTTCCCGCAGTGCATCCTCACTCATTGGCTCCACAATGCCGCTGGTTCCGAGCACAGAAAGTCCCCCCACAATGCCTAAATTGGGATTAAAAGTCTTTTGTGCTAGATGCTCTCCCTCCGGAATCCTCACCTCCGCCACAAATAATCTTTCTTTTTCCTCCAACAGCTGCCTCAGAAATGACTCCTTTGCTTCCACCGCTTGCACAGCAGCTTCGCTCTCTGCAAAATCTGGTTCCCCCTGCCTGTAGAAAAAGTCTCTCACACCATCTGCTACCGCTCTGGCAAGCATTTCTCTTGGAATCGGATTGATGGCCGCATGGCCGATGGGGCAGGAAAGTCCTGCTTTCGTGGCTCTTCCTATGCCTTTTCCTCCCAAAATTCCAATCCAGACCTCTCCTGCGTAAGCTCGGTACAAATAGCCCTCCAAAGCCACCCTCTCCCACAAACTTTCAAAGGTCGGATTGCCATTTTTGGCAAAGATTGCGGTTCCCACCCAAGTTCCATTGGTCACATCTGGGTCATCTCCAGAATCCTTATGCACCCCACAGCAGGCATAGCCTTCCTCAAGTACGCCATCACAGATTTCCATGACAGCCAAAACGCCTTTGGGAGTCATAATCTGACACATTTGAGGAAAGGCTCCCAAAGCTAAGGCCTGCATATTCGCACGAGCAGCGACTGCTGCACAGGTTCCTGTTGTAAATCCACTTCGCATCCGCCGCCTCCCTGCTCTCTCTTTCCTTCTAGAAAAGTTCTTCTTTTTGCACCGCTTCCCGTTTCATCTCTCGCTTTTTCTTGGTGATTAGACCACCAATTCTTCCGCTCTCCTTTGCTGTCAGACTCCTCCAACCTCCAGAAAGCACCTTCTCACCCAGTCCCAACTCTTCTGCAATCTCAAACTTCAAAAGTTCCTCCGGACTGAGTTCCTTTTTCATAAAAGCATCTTTTTTCTGTTTGGACATACTTTGCACTCCTTTCCTCTCTCGTGATGCGCTGCCAGAAGATGGTTCTGCCCGCTTTTCTCTACGAAGTTTTTCTATACGCAGTATGCCCCTGTCTCTCCTAAATATACATCCTATACATTACATCAAGAGCAAATGTCTTATTTCACTCCTCGGCATAGCGGTTGGAAACGTCCCTCATCCGAAAAAAGTAACTGGCTACCAAAATGACATCCGCTCCCAGCCAAGCCATGATTTCCGCATAAAAGATGCCGGACTCTCCCAGCCAAAGGGGAAGCAATAAGGCACTTCCCGTTCGCATCACAAATTCCGCCACTCCAGAGAGCATGGGAAGCAACGTATCCCCCAATCCCTGCAGGGAAGACCGCAGCACATGCAGCAGGTACAAAACGGGAAGACAAACGCTCATAATCGCCAGATAGCGGTAGGAAATCTGGAGCGTCGCCTCAAATTCTTCGGGGGTTCCCGAGATAAACCAACCCAAAATCACTTTTCCGAACAACAACATCGCCACAGCAATGATGGCTGCCGTCACAATAGCCAAAAGAATCGCCTGCTTCACTCCCCTGCGAATTCGGAACATTTTCCTTGCTCCCAGATTCTGTCCCACATAGGTCACCATCGCATATCCATAGGAAGTTGCCGCCACCTCCAAAATGCCATATAACTTGTTGGTTGCCGTAAAACCTGCGATAAAGAGTACGCCAAAACCATTGACCACAAACTGCACAATCATGCCCCCAACCGCAATGATGGCATTTTGAAAGGCCATCGGTGCTCCAAGAAAGAGCAATTTTTTGCAGAGTTCTCCATCTGGTGCAAAATCTCCCCTATGAAAAGAAAAAAGTGTAATTTTTTGAATCTGTAACAAACAATACAGGCTGGAGAATACCTGTGCCAATACCGTTGCGGCAGCTGCTCCTGCAATGCCCCAATGAAAAACCAAGACAAAGACCAAATCCAGCACAATGTTGATGACCGAAGCCACTATCATGGCATACAGGGGCGTTTTTCCGTCTCCCAGTGCCCGAAGAATGCTGGCCAGCACGTTGTAGGCCATCACCACCGGAACCCCTAAAAACATAATGCGCAGATACAGAAGACTCATCCCTATAATCGCATCTGGAGTCTGAAGCAGACGCAGCACACTATGAGCCACAAGCTGGGTCACACACAGCAGAACCCCAGCCGACAAAGCTGCAAGAAGCACCGAATTGCCTATGACTTTTTGTAGACGTTTTATGTTTCCGGCTCCAAACTCCTGTGCCATCAAAATGGCAAAGCCCTGAGAAATGCCTTGAATGCAACCCAAAACCAACCAGTTCAGCCAATCGGAAGCCCCCAAGGCAGCCAGAGCCTGCACACCCAAAGCCTGCCCCACAATCATGGTATCCACCACCGTGTACATCTGTTGGAAAATGTTTCCGAACATCAGCGGCAGTGCGAAAAAAAAGATGATTCTTGCAGAGTTTCCCTCTGTCATGCTACGTATTTTTGACATATCTTTCTCCTGTACTTTCGTTCTTTTTTGTCTTCTCCCAAGCGTTTGAAACTTGTTTGCTTTCTATGCGAAAAAAAGGGATGCTGCAGTAGAATCTCCTACATGACATCCTTTTTTATCTTTAGAAATACTTCCGACTCCCCCACAAATTGCTCTTTTTTAAGTCCAAATACTCATTATAGGCCTTCTCCAAAATCTGCTTTTCGTTGGAGAACTTTAACAGATGGTAGGCCTCATAGAACTTATAATAGCCGGAATCCATAAAATATTCTTCCCGTTGTGGTTTACTGTAGTAGCTGTCCGCCATCATGAGATACCAGTGTACATCCTTATCCACCGTATCCTGTGGGGTATTAAAAGAATATTGGCTTTTTCCAATATACTTAATGATAGAGGCAGTTACCCCTGTCTCCTCCTTCACTTCCCGCAGAGCCGTTTCCTTGTACTCCTCTCCAGCTTCTACTGTTCCTTTTGGCAAAACCCAACCTTCATATTTGTTTTTGTAATTCTTATACAAAACGAGAATTTTACCTCGGAATATCACCACACCGCCACAGCTTGTTGCTTCAATCATTGCAATTCCTCCTGACCGGAAGTCGCACCAAACAGGACTTTTGGCTTTCTTCCATGGTGTGTCCCACTGACTTGTTAGTAGTATACCTCTTTTTCTTTTTTTATGCAAGCTGACATTCTCATACCAAAAAGATATCGCCAATTCTTGGAAAATGTGCTATTCTAACTTTACACGCAATCAACTTTCATACATAGTTGTGAAGCAGAAAGGAGAGTAGCAAAAACTATGAAAAAAGCACGCATTATCACCGACAAATATTATATCACCGGTGACATTGACAAACGGATCTACGGTTCCTTCCTCGAGCACCTTGGCCGTGCCGTATATGAGGGCATCTACCAGCCAGAAAGTCCCTTTGCCGATGAGCAGGGGCTACGCAAGGACACTCTGGCCTTGGTTCGGGAACTTCAGGTACCGCTTGTGCGCTATCCGGGGGGACAC
>JAUNGR010000040.1:17882-20955 GCA_030524485.1 bacterium
GCATAGGTCCAAAAGAAAAACGCCCCACCAAGCCAGAGCTGGCTTGGCATGTGTTGGAGGACAACCAGTTTGGGTTGAATGAGTTCGCAGATTGGTCCAAAAAGGCTGGAAGCGATATGATGATGGCCGTAAACCTTGGCACCCGCGGCATGGAAGATGCCAAAAACATATTAGAATATTGCAACTTCCCCAAAGGCACTTACTACAGCAATTTGCGCAGAAAACATGGCTATGAACAGCCCCATGACATCAAGCTTTGGTGTCTCGGAAACGAGATGGATGGTCCGTGGCAGATGGGACATAAGACAGCCTCTGAGTACGGCCGTCTCGCAGCGGAGACCGGTCATTTGATGAAAGAATTAGACCCCTCCATCGAATTGGTTGCCTGCGGCAGCTCCAGTGCTGAGATGCCAACCTTCGGTGACTGGGAGGCAACGGTCTTGAATGAGGCCTACGAGCAGGTCGATTATCTGTCTCTGCACATGTACTTTGACAATTTCGAGAACAACACCTCCGAATTTTTGGCCAAAAACCAGATTATGGATGACTTCATCTCCACCGTCATCTCCATCTGTGACTATGTGAAAGGAAAAAAACACAGCAAAAAGAAGCTGCATTTATCCTTTGATGAGTGGAATGTTTGGTATCACTCCAAGGAATCTGACCGCAAACTTCCGCCTTGGGGAAAAGCTCCTCACCAGCTGGAGGATGTCTACAACTTTGAGGATGCCCTTTTGGTCGGCAGTCTCCTGATTACCATGCTAAAGCACTGCGACCGCATTAAGATAGCCTGCCTTGCTCAGTTGGTCAACGTCATCGCACCCATTATGACCTCCGATACCGGTGCTTGGAGACAGACCATTTTTTATCCGTTTTTACATGCCAGTACAATGGGAAGAGGAAAGGTGCTTACCACTTTGGTGGATTCCCCCCTGTATTCCACTCGCTGCTGCGGCGATACCCCCTATCTGGATGCCGTTTTGGTACAGAATGAAGAGGAGGGCAGCCTGACTCTCTTTGCCGTCAACAAAGATTTGACAGAAGATATGGAAGTCAGCTGTGATTTGCGCCAATTTGTCTCCTATGCCGTGGACAGTCACCTTGTCCTCACTCACGAGGATATGAAGGCCTGCAACACAGAGGAAGCTCCTAACACCGTTGTTCCTCATAACAAAGGGCAGTCTCGAATGGAGGATGGCATTCTTCATGCTGTTTTGGGCAAACATTCTTGGAATGTAATTCGCCTTCAGGAAAGAACAAAGTAAAAGCTTCCTAAACGGACAGCTTTCCCCTTTGGCCAATCCTCACTATGGATGTGGGAAGCAAAACTCTCTTGCTTCCCACATCTTTTTTAGCATCCGTGGATAGGGTAGCTACGCCTCAAAGCAGGATATTCTGGCGGCTATGCCAAGCTTCTTAGGAGAGCCTTCTTTTTAGGATAACCGTCTCCCCTGCCTGCACCCTGCAGGAGCTTCCACGGCGGTATTCCATCGGCTGCTCCTCATACAGCACCTCCCATGCTCTCTCCTGCCCGTCTCTTAGAGCAAAATGGCAGGTATCCTTGCCAAAATTTTGTAAAAACAGATATTCCATGTCTTCCTTTCTTCTGGTGCAGACCTCCACGCCTTCCGGAAGCGGTCCCTTAAATGGCACCCGCAACTGCTGCTTCTCCCTCACCATCTTTTCTATCAGATCCTCATAGAGAGCTTTCTCGGCTTCCGCAAGCACTGCATAGGCCTTTCCTGCCCCGTAGGAATGGCGAGTCAATACCGGCATTCCCGCATAGAAATCTTCCCCGTACACCATCAACACTTCCATGTCGGGTGTGGTCTTCCAGCCCCTAAGAATCTCGCAGAGCCTGCTGCAGGAATAGCTCTTCAGAAAGCCCATGGAATTTTTAGGCACCGGATGGAAGCGGTTCGTTTCTCCGTCATACAGAGCATCTATCTCCATGGTCTCAAAGCCCATCACCTCCGTCAGTCCATGCGGACGCTCTCCCAGATAGCAGAGGTCATTCTCATTGACAATACCGGACCAGTGCGTCAAAAGAAAGCTTCCGCCTCGGTTCACAAAGTGTTCTACCTTTGTGGCAAACTCCTCTCGGTACAGATAGAGCATCGGAGCCACCACAATCTGATAATCCTCCAACGGTGCATCCAGCGAAATGACATCCACATCCAAGCCCATGCGTCGAAGTGCGTGATAGCATTTCATATAGGTTGCCTTGTAGCCCAAATCCTGATTGCGAGGTCCCTGTGCATCCTCCATGGCCCAAATGTTTTCCATGTCATAAATCAAGGCTGCCTGTGCGTAGGTTACGCTGCCACTTACCTCTGCGATGTTCTCCAAAATCTTTCCTGTCGCTTCCGCCTCCTCAAACACTCTGGTGTCACACTCTCCGGAATGGTCTATGAGAGCTCCGTGAAATTTTTCCATCGCTCCTCGGGATTGCCGCATCTGAAAATACAGGGAGGAATCCGAACCATGTGCGATGGCTTGCAGAGCAGCCTGCTTCACCATACCTGGGCGACGCAGCTTGCTCACCGGCTGCCAGTTGGTGGAGGAAGGACTGGACTCCATCAGAAGGAAGGGCTGCCCCTTCTTCATCGCACGAAACCAATCGTGCTGCATTGCGGTGTCCTCTGCGGTCTCCGCCTCCTTATCCTTATGCCAAGTGGGATAGGTGTCCCAAGAAATCACATCCAGCTCATTCACAAACTTGGCATAATTGAGACCTCTGTACTCGTACATCATGTTTGTTGTAACTGGAATCTTGGAGCCACTCTCTCGAATGGCAGCAATCTCCACCTTCATAAAATCAATGGTCTGGTCGGTCACAAAACGCTTCCAATCCAAGTTTAAACCATGCACGCCGCTTTCTCCCAAAGAGGAGGGACTCTCCACCTGCTCAAAATTCTGATATTGATGGCTCCAGAATGAAGTATTCCACTGCTCATTTAACACTTCAATGCTCCCATATTTCTTTTGCAGCCAAGTCTGAAAGGCCTTCTGGCAAAGAGGACAGTGGCAGTCTCCACTGAACTCATTGGAAATGTGCCACAAAATCACAGCC